>NZ_JBQENW010000009.1:0-242192 GCF_052044835.1 Bacillus sp. 22475
ATTGGAACGTATTCGTATGATGCTTCTTGGAGAGAAGATTCTAAGATAAAATCATTTACATTAAAACCTGGTGTAAACACAATCCAATCTCCAAATGGGGGGCTGATTTATTTTTATAATAAACAGCAAGGAGGTAGCATTCGAACAACAATTACAACAGGTGGAACGACTACGCCTTTCTTTGAACTAGGAAAGCATACAAAACAAGATTTAATAAACATGCTGGACCAATATCCTAATGCACATGCAGTGGAGTTAAAAGGCGAACGTGTATTAATTACGGCCAGCCCTGCACGTGTTAAGAAATATTTGTTGGGTTCTAATACAGATCCTGTACAACTCTTAAAAAAGATGGATGAAGCTACTCGAATTCAAGACAAAGTAGCTGGATTATCTGAAGAACAAGTAGATAAACATTATGTTCATTACGTAGAAGAAAATCATTCTCCTGATTATTATATGTATGCAACTTCTTATCGAACAGCATATGTAGGAGATGCAATCCAATACGTGTTAGATATTAATAAATTTATAACAGATGGCTGGGGCCCTTGGCATGAGGCAGGACATTTGAGACAACAATCGCCCTGGAAGTTTTATAATATGACAGAAGTACAAAATAATATATACAGCCTTTCTGTAGAAAAAGCATTTAATCAACCATCCAACTTAGAGAAAAGTGGAATTTATCCAAAAGCATTTCAATATCTAGAACAAGTGAATAAAAATTATGATGAAATTAGCGATGTTTTTGTAAAGCTTGTTATGCTTTGGCAACTACAGTTAGCGTATGGAGAGGATTTCTATCCTAAATTGCATCAATTGTATAGAGACATGCCTGCAAGTGAACTTCCACAAACTGATGAAAATAAAAAACAATTATTTATGATTTCAGCATCAAAAGTAGCCAAACAAAATTTGATTCCTTTCTTTGAGAAGTGGGGATTACGTCCAAATAACGATACTATTCAAAAAGTAGCTGCATTAGGATATCCAATTTTAACAGCAGAGATTTGGAAGGGTACGGATTCTAATCCAATTAAACCAGATATGCCTAATGTGAATAATATTTTAGAAGGAAACCAGTTTGCATGGTCACTAAAAGGAATTAGTGATTTCGAGTTTGCTAAAATTAATTTCAATAAATCGACAGAAGAAATGCAAGTAGACTTAAAAGCAGGCGTACCGCATCATTATTTTAATGAAACATATGCGAGTATTAAAGTACAAAATGCATCAGGGAAAGTAGTATACAATAAAGACATTTATGGAAATAAACAACAAAATGCTGAATCGCAAAAAGTTTCAGTCAAAGTAGGGGATTATATTGAGTTAACACATCTAGAAGGTGTGCATAGAGCTACTCTCACAAATGTAGATAATAGTAAACAAGAGAGCTTTGGAAAAAAAGCCATGTACGAAGTTACAAAGGAAGGTCTGAAGAAAGTAAATCAAATTGTTAATCCGAAACCGGACACAGAAGCTCCAACACAGCCACAAGGGTTATATGGAAGCAACCTTACTTCTAACAGTGTAGAGCTAAAATGGAATCCTTCTACAGATAATGTAGGTGTAAAAGAATATCAAGTATTACGCGATGGACAATTGATTCAAACGGTACAAGGAACGACGTTTACTGATCAAAACTTAACAGTTAATAAGGAATATAAATATGCAGTGAAGGCTGTAGATGCAGCTGGAAATACATCAATCCAAAGTGAAATTCTTCTTGTAAAAACCAAAGATCAAAATGTATCTTATGAAAAATGGGATCCAAAGAAGGCATATACAAAGGGCGATAAAGTAGAACATCAAGGGACAGTGTATGAAGCTGTTCAAAATCATCAAGGAAATGGTGACCCGAATTGGATATTTGCACTATCGTTATGGAAAGCAATTACAATCAATTAATATGTAAGAATCAGATGTAAAGATAGAACAACATCCAGTATTTTGAAGAATTACTGGATGTTGTTTGAATTTTGATAGATTTCTCTACTACGTTAGTATTCAATAATAAAAATTAGAAAAGGATGTAGATTAGTGATTAGTCAGAAAACAAAGCAAAGATTTAATAAAGTTATTATAATTACCGCAGCATGTAGCATGTTTTCTATGTTTGGAACGTCTATTTTGCACACTAAAGCTGCAACACATTCAGCTGCTCCAGCAGTTTATGTGAGTCCCCAAAATATACCTGCCTCAGATATTATTAGTATAGACTGGTCACCAGTTCAGACACCACCTTATACGTACTGGGCTGTACACAACTGGAATGCAGGTGGTGAAGCTGGAGGATATGCTGGTTTTCAACAACAAAGTGGGTTTGATGAAAATGGAAAACGTACTTTACATTTTGCCTTATGGGATCCAATTTCCTCTAAAGAAGCAATAAAGGCCGAATACTTATCTCCGAATTCGCAAGCTGGACCCTTTGGAGGAGAAGGAACAGGAATGAAGGTTCAAACAACTTATGGTTGGAAAGACTACAATTGGTACACAATGACAATGCGTTCATGGCAAGAAAATGGTCATACTAAATTTGGACAATGGATGAAAGATGTAACAAAGAATAAATGGCATCAAATTGCAATTATGGACTTTCCGGTTGCTAATGTTGCATTTAATCATGGATTAGGAATGTTTCAAGAAGACTGGGCTGATAGTGGACAGAATGTTCGAGAAGCGCGTCTAAAAAATGGTTATAGCCGAAAATTAGTTGATAAACAATGGAGTTCTTGGAATAATCAAAGTATTTCTGGAACGCATGATAATACTTATCAATATGATGGAGGATCTACTTCAGAATATGTATGGGTCAAAGCAGGAGGTAATACGCAGTCTACTATTGGGGCAGGAAAAATATTCACGCTAAATCAACCTACTCAACCTGAAATAGGAAAACTAGATTTTGATATCCAATCTATATATTATGAAAATGAAAAATTAAATGTATCTTGGAAACTAAAAGAAAATAGTACACCGCAATTTAAGGGGAAAATTGAAATTTATAACAATGAAAATATGACGGGCCAACCTATTAACGTAATTAATGATATTAAATCCTATCAAAATGGAATCAGTCAATCTATATCATTACCAACAAATGCTTATGCAAAGATTGTATTAACGGATATATTTGATCAAACTGTTGAGAAAAAGGTACAAATCAAAAATGAATCTCCAAACATTTTTGAAGGTAATGAATTTGCATGGTCGTTGAAAGGGATTGGAGATTTCGAATTTGCGAAAGTAAATTTAAATAAATCAACAGAAGAAATGCAAATTAATCTAAAAGCAGGTGTACCACATGACTACTTTGATAGTACATATGCAAGTATTAAAGTGCAAAACACATCAGGTAAAGTGGTCTATAACAAAGAGATTTATGGAAACAAACAGCAAAGTGCTGAATCGCAAAAAGTTCCAGTCAAAGTAGGCGATTATATAGAGTTAACACATCTAGAAGGTGTACATAGAGCTACTCTTACAAATGTAGATAATAGTAAACAAGAGAGCTTTGGAAAAAAAGCCATATACGAAGTTACAAAGGAAGGTCTGAAGAAAGTAGAAAAAATGCCAGAAGCAACAATTTTAGAAGGAAACAAGTTTGCATGGTCATTAAAAGGATATAGTGATAGAGAAATTGCAAAAGTAGATTATGATAAAACGGTAGAAGAGATGAAGGTAAAACTAGAAGCAGGTGTACCACATTCCTATTTTGCTAGTACGTATGCGAGTATTAAGGTCCAGAATTCTTCTGGTAACGTTCTGTACAATAAGGAAATCGTGGGAAATAAACAACAAAATGCTGAAAGCCAAACTGTGCCCGTCAAGGTAGGGGATTACATTGAATTTACCCATATAGAAGGAGAAGCAACAAAGGAAAAAACGCGAGCAACTTTAACTAACCTTGAAAATAACAAAAATGAAACCATTGGAAAGACAGCGAGGTATCAAGTGACAAAAGAAGGCTTGAAGAAAGTAGAGAAAATGCCAGAAACAACGGTTTTAGATGGAAATCAATTCGCTTGGTCATTAAAGGGATATAATGATCGAGAAATCGCGAAAATAGAATATAACAAAGCAACAGAAAAAATGCAGATTAAATTAGAAGCGGGTATCCCCCATTCTTATTTTACTAATACGTATGCAAGCATTAAAGTCCAGAATTCATCCGGTAATATTTTGTACAATAAAGAAATTATAGGAAATAGACAACAATCTGCTGAGAGCCAAACCGTTTCAGTCAAAGTAGGAGATTGTATTGAGTTTACTCATATAGAGGGAGAAGCACAAAAGGAAAAGACACGCGCCACACTTACTAATCTTGAGAATAGTAAACAGGAGTATATGGGAAAGAAAAGAATATATCAGGTTACCTTTATGGGATTATTAATAAAGCCATAGATTTCACTACAAAAGTTAAATTATAGATTTATATATTATATAAAAATCTTAACCATTATACGCATTAAAAAATGTTCAAGAGAATATAGATTGGCGGGTATAGTATGAACATATTTAAAGGGTTTCTAATTTCATCAATTGCAATGACCACATTTGTAGGAACAGATCTAATTCTACAAAATGATAGTATTCATAATAAAGTTTACGCTGAATCTTATAATGTCACATACAAAGAAAGAGATTCACAGGAAGAAAGATTAATTGTAAAGTTTAAAAATCAAATTGACTTACCTTATGAAGATGGTATTGAGAAACGAATAAAAAATGGGGATTATGATAACAATTTAAAGAATTTATTTTCCGAAAATACAGAACTTACTTTGGATCGTCTGTTCTCATCTGTAAATCCGATAGAGATTGAAAAATTATCAGTACAATCTAAATCAGTTGCTAATGAATCAGCTAATAATTTATTAAATTATTATATTGTACAAGCTCCTAATAACATAGAAATAGAATTATTACTGAAAAAATTTGAAACATCTCCTCTCGTAGAGGAGGCTTATATACAAGAAAAACAAATTTTGACACCCCCTGAAATACAGTTACCAGATTTATCTGTAAATCCGTACGATGATCCTAGATTTCAAAATCAAGGATATCTTGAAGCGGCACCAAAGGGAATTAATGCCTCGCATGCTTGGAGCATTAAAGGTGGTGACGGAAAGGGTACAACTTTTGTGGATATGGAATATGGATGGTTATTGAACCATGAGGATCTAGTTAATAAAAATATAAAGCTTATGTCTGGACAAAATATAAGCCAGCATAGAGCTCATGGTACTTCTGTATTAGGAATTGTTTCATCAGAAGATAATCAAATTGGAAATATTGGAATTGCACCAAGTGCAAATGTAAAAGTAATATCCCAGATCAGGGATAATGGAATTTATAATACAGCGGATGCTATTTTAAGTGCTGTACATAATTTACAAGCGGGAGATATTCTTTTATTAGAGGCACAAGCTTCGTATGATGGGTATGGGGAGAAATATTTACCTGTAGAAGTACATCCAGATATTTTTGATGCAATTCGTGTTGGTGCAGATAAAGGGATTATTATTATAGAAGCTGGCGCAAATGGTTCAAACGACTTAGATAATTTTAAAGATCGTAATGGAAAAAAGATCTTAAATCGAAATAGTCCAGAATTCAAGGATTCAGGTGCTATTATGGTTGGGGCGGGATCATCAACTGTTCCACATAAACGTTTATGGTTTTCAAATTATGGAAGTCGATTAGATGTATATGGATGGGGAGAAAATGTTGATACAACATCAGCAAATCCAAGTCAAAATACTACAAATTTATATACATCAACATTTAGTGGAACATCAAGTGCTTCACCAATTATTGCTGGAGCAGCAACTTCGATTCAAGGTATTGCTAAAGAACATCGAGGTTCTCCTTATACACCAGCCGAATTAAGAAATATCTTAAGTAATCCGAATACAGGAACAAAATCTCAAGATCCGTGGAATGATAGAATAGGTGTTTTACCTGATCTAAAATCTATATTAGATAACTTAGGTTTTAATTCAGATATACCGGACTCTTCTAGTATTTTAGAAGGAAACCAGTTTGCATGGTCACTAAAAGGAATTAGTGATTTCGAGTTTGCAAAAATTAATTTCAATAAATCAACAGAAGAAATGCAAATCGACTTAAAAGCAGGCGTACCGCATCATTATTTTAATGAAACGTATGCGAGTATTAAAGTACAAAATGCATCAGGAAAAGTAGTATACAATAAAGACATTTATGGAAACAAACAACAAAATGCTGAATCGCAAAGAGTTCCAGTCAAAGTAGGAGACTATATTGAATTAACACATCTAGAAGGTATTCATAGAGCTACTTTAACAAATGTAGGTAATAGTAAACAAGAAAGCTTTGGAAAAAAAGCAATATACCAAGTTACAAAGGAAGGTCTGAAGAAAGCAGAAAAAATGCCCGAAGCTACAATTTTAGATGGAAATCAATTTGCATGGTCACTAAAAGGAATTAGTGATTTCGAGTTTGCAAAAGTTAATTTTAATAAGTCGACAGAAGAAATGCAAATCGACTTAAAAGCAGGCGTACCGCATCATTATTTTAATGAAACGTATGCGAGTATTAAAGTACAAAACACATCAGGTAAAGTGGTCTATAACAAAGAGATTTATGGAAACAAACAGCAAAATGCTGAATCGCAAAAATTTCCAGTCAAAGTAGGCGATTATATAGAGTTAACACATCTAGAAGGTGTACATAGAGCTACTCTTACAAATGTAGATAATAGTAAACAAGAAAGCTTTGGAAAAAAAGTCATGTACGAAGTTACAAAAGAAGGCTTGAAGAAAGTAGAAAAAATGCCAGAAACAACGGTTTTAGATGGAAATCATTTTGGGTGGTCTTTAAAAGGATATAGTGATAGAGAAATCGCAAAAGTTGATTATAATAGGACAACAGAGAAAATGCAGGTGAATTTAGAAGCAGGCGTACCACATTCTTACTTTAATAATACGTATGCAAGTATTACAGTAAAGAATTCGACCGGTAGTGTTGTGTATAATAAGGAAATAGTGGGAAATAGACAACAAACTGCTGAAATCCAAAAGGTGCCCGTAAAAGCGGGAGATTACATTGAGATTACCCATATAGAAGGGGAAGCAGTAAAGGAAAAGACACGCGCTACACTTATTAACCTTGAGAATAATAAACAAGAATATATAGGCAAAAAAAGAACCTATCAAGTTACTTCAACGGGATTAAACAAAATAGATTAACATGAAGAACCTTCTAATTATTAGTTAGATGCAAATAGTCGTTCATTATGAACGGCTATTTGGCTTTTATTTAAAGAAAAGTGAAATGAAAATACTCTCTCTTTTGTATATACTCTCCTTGCCATCAACTGCTACATTTGTTTATCAGGGAGGGGGGATTTTAAAAATGTGCTTGAGAATTGATAAATGTTTAAGTGTTATAGATTTGAGAAAAAAGAAACAGAATAGTAAGGTATTTGTTGATAAACCCTCTCCGGTATTACAATATTTTACATATCTGGTATGATATATATGAGTTCTATGTATATTAAGGGAGGAATGAGAATGAAAAGTTTCATAACACGTGCAAGTGGTAATACAATCTCAAAAAGGTTAGTTTTAATGGTGTTGTCGATGGTTTTAATGATATTGATGATTACACCATCGAATGATGTATCGGCAGCCAATCTATCAAAAGCAGGTTCACTAAAAGGCGTAAATTTATTTAATGGAAGTTGGACAGTTGCTATACAGGCAGCAAATTTACAATATGTATCGGCTGAGCCTTCGGGAAATATAATAGCAAATCGTAATGCAGTTAATGGATGGGAGAAATTCGAATTAATTTCGACTGGGGAATTATATACGTACGCTTTAAAAGCTAAAAGTAATGGGAAGTATGTTTCGTTTGAGCCAAATGGTAGAGTAGTAGCAGATCGTACATCAATTGGTGCATGGGAAAAGTTTATCTTATATAATGGTGGAGACAATAGGATATATGTATTACAAGCACTAAGTAATGGTAGATATATATCAGCAAATGGTGGTAGAGAATTAACAGCTACTAGTTATGTAGCTGGAAGCTGGGAAAGATTTGTTATTGTATACTTCTAAACTTTGAAGTGTTATATATCTAAATGATAATGGCATGTTTAGTTGGTATAAATACCTAATACAATAAAGTTTTAAGCATGTAATACAAGTGTATATTAACGTGTAAAAGGGCTGCAAATAATTAGCAGTCCTTTTTGCATGGACTTACTGAGGTTATAATGAGAAGAAAAAGAACCCTATGGGGTTCTTTTTCAAGGCATATTAACAGTAAGGAGAATCATGAAATGCTACTTCAAATCTTTATTAGGGGAAAGATTTTGAATAAGCTTAACATACATCTATTTTTACATAAATGTAAGATATAGTAAATTGATAATTTTTATACTTACTATTACCAATATTCAATTAACATAGTTAACACTATTTGTATAGTGTTAATCGGTGCTTAGTACAGTATACATTTAGAAATCTAATAGTAGATTTCATTTGTTAAAAAAACTAATAGATATATTATTTCAAATTCTAACTAACATTTAAACGGTTTTAATTGAAAATGGTTGTGTATTAACTCTTATAAGCCATTAAAAGTAAATAAAATAAACAAAGACCCTGTAAAAATACAGGGTTAAGGGAACACATAGTTTCTTAGAATTATAATAGCATATATTCTTTGTATAGCTACATGAGGATTTTGACAGAATTAAGAACAAGATAGAAAATCTGTAAGAAAGCAAATATAGTGCTGGAAATGTGATTTGAAATTAAATTATAGGCCTATTGAAATAGGTGAAAACTCTTGAATACCTTGATTAAATTCCTTCTAAATATGAGGTTTAGATTAGAGGGATAATTGGATCTTACTGAAAAGGAAAATATTTTTCAGGTTAAAAGAAGAAAAGACACCTTTTGGGTGTCTTTTCTTTAGGTAAACAGTTCACATATTGCTGAATTAGATACGAAACCATAATTCGAATACGAAGTAAATCTTAACATAATCTGAACTGAAAAATATGTAATTTTTGTTAAATAAAAAAAACATGCACAAAAATTGTGCATGTTTAATAAAAAGCTATGTCTTGTCTATGTAAATATATGTTTGGTTTATACAAACTGTGAGTATTTTTAAGTAAATTATTTGTTTATAAACAAATATAAAGAGCGTCCTGGAGGACGCTCTTCCACCCAAACTTACAATGAAAAAGAATACGTGGCATTGTATGCATTTTTTTTCTCTTTGTGTAGTTTTTCAACAAAAAAGAGCGCTTTTAAAGGCGCCCAATGACCAAGATTTATATAAAAAAGGTGCACAAGATATGGTATGTATGCTCCTTAATCTTGGTGCAGATTTAATACAAAATCCTTATTTGAAAACAAAAAGCCCTAGAATTAGGGCTCTAGGGCTTTTTGTTTTGGTATTCTCACATGGTTTTTCAAAAAGAATAGAACATATTGAAGATAACATGTGAATGTTTCATAAATGTATCAAAAAAGTGAACAAAATTGCTATTGCAGAAGAAGCAAAAATGAAGTTTCTAATACGTAAGTACGTGAAAGGTATTATTTCCAGTGGATAAAGTGCGTATGGGACATCTAATTATTATTTTATCGGGGGAAAAGAATATGTTATGAACTCGGTGGAATGAAAAAATGAAAATTTTACTTTTAGATTGAAACTAAACAAAAACGCTATTTTGTAGAGCTTTAATTCCATGAGAAAAGAGCACTTCATAAAAGTGCTCTTTTGACCAAAAACCATTTTGTAAAAGAGAGGAATACGTAATATCATATGAATTTATTTTTAAATGTGTTTAAAATCGTATAAAAACTTCTTTTTGCACAACAAAGTAGCCAGCTTAATTAGCTAACTGCTTGTTGTACAAAAGAAAATTAGGCCCTACAAGTAAATGATATGTAACTTTAAGTTACAACTATATTATAAGCAGAATTAAACATGTTATGCGGTAGTAAAAATAAGCTTAATCAAACTTTCATTTTGTATTAAGTTGGAATATAAAAAGAGCACTTAGTAAAGTGCTCTCGTGACGAGTCTCATTTTATAACGACTATTTTATAAAGAAAGGAACTCAGGATATTATATGTGCGCCAGTCAATTGAGTACCTTGTACAAATAAAGAGCAGCTAACAAAAGTTAACTGCTCAAGTTGTATTATGAGTAGTATTGTTAGAATATCAAATTTTATCCGTTTAATAAAAAAAGCAGCTAGCAAAAGCTAGCTACTTAGCCCCAGGGAAGGGAGAGGAGCGATCAATTAAGTCTAAGTTTGGAATAAGGTTTTTAGATTTTAATTCAAAGGTATCTGTATTGTACAAAGTTTATATGATGTGGGACTGGGATTCAAAATCAATGCAATAGTAAATGTCAATGGTGCGACACACTCTAAAGGCTAAATGTTTTATATCATAGCAAATTCAAAGTTAATTGCTGTGTAGTAAAGAGAAATTCACTTTTATAAGGAGGAATATTCTTGTTTGCTATTCTAATTTATCTGACTTAATAAATAGAAAATTATCGTAATTTTTGGTGAGGAAAGTATCAAGATTTTTCATAGAAAATTCCTCTGAAACTATTATCTGAATTTTCAGAATAAATAGGGGGACGTTTGTTTTTATATCAATTGTGATCAAGTCTAAGCAAATTGTAATCAAAAACATAGTCTATCTTATAAAGCAGTGAGGCAGTTCTAAAATAAGATGAGATTTACTTTACTAGTTTTCATTTCATATAGTAAGTAGGTTTGATTCAAAAAGACTTCTTCACTCCTTTATAAATTTCAAAGGAAAGGTTGATGAAAATGGCAGAACATCATGAAGATGAAATCCGTACTTTGTTACGCGCATTTCAATTAGTAGGAGCAAGAGTTGTATTATTTTTACCTTCATTCCACGTAGAAGGTCTTATTACTCGAATCGGAGAAACTTTTGTTACGCTTCGTCGTGGTAATGGAGAAGGCGTAGAAGTAGAAAGTAATAATGCTGGAAATGCACTTGAAAATCCTAACCAAATTAGTGTGAAAATTAGTGATATTTTATCAGTTAGTGATGATCAAGGAGCGTAATTAGCAAGCTTAAAAATGCACTAGGTATTTGTAATCCTAGTGCATTTTTTTAATATTATATAAAATTTGTATAAATGATTTATCAAATGAAGAATTTGAATTTAATTACATACAAGCCTAGTGATAGTGCAATTACCTAAAATATAAGTAATATCAATATTTTAGGTAATTGCACTATCACTTTTATACAAGTCATGTTTACAATATAATACAAACTTTTATAGGAGGGGATTATATGTGTAAGTTCTGTTCAAATCAAAAAAATACTCAATTTAAATTATTTGATATAAAACCTATCCCGTTTTTTATTCCACCAAAAACTTTTGCATATTCATCGGGGCCTCAAGAAGCACCTGATACTTCAACAGAACCAATAAGGCCTCAAGGATCACCTGATACTTCAACAAAACCAATAAGGCCTCAAGAAGCACCTGATACTTCAACAGAACCAATAAGGCCTCAAGAATCACCTGATACTTCAACAGAACCAATAAGGTCTCAAGAATCACCTGATACTTCAACAGAACCAATAAGGTCTCAAGAAGCACCTGATACTTCAACAGAACCAATAAGGTCTCAAGAATCACCTGATACTTCTGTAAAACCAATAAGACCTCAAGAATCCACTGATGCTTCTGCAAAACCATTAAAAACCCCAAAATCCTCTCGTGTTTTATTAAGATTAAGTGATATTTTTAACAATCCACCAACCCCTAAAAAATTCATACTATCGCAAGATAATTCGCAATTATTATATAGTCAAAAAGAATCTCATTACCAAATAGATACATCTAATAATATTGAAATAAAAACAACTGAAATTAAAAAATTACTATGTGATTATCAACTAACCAATTTATACATTATATTATTTTTAGAAGATATTCATATCAAAGGTTTTATACTGCACATTAGCAAAGATCTAGTTACTATTATTGGACCAAATATAAAAGTAGAAAGCAATTCAACAGATAATCTTATAGGATCACCAAACAGAATTAACGTAAAAATTGACATGATTCAAGGGATTGGTGATGTAGGAGCTTCTCTCTCTAGCTAAGATAAATTTGTATATCAATATGGATAGTGTTTATGTATTCGTATTGATATACAGTTATTACGGTAATGTGAAACCAATATTTCTTTTTAAATTTGCATTGAATCTATTAGTTCTTGCTCAAGTTGTTCTTATGTATCATCTGTAACTAGTGATTTCGGAACTTTATTTAATTAGTTAAGAATCTCGTTATTTCCAATGAACTGTTCCGGAATTGAAACGAATGACCTCCACTTTACTATACTTCTCCAATGTAATTACATGAAATAAAGGTATATCCTTAGAACGTAAGTACTTCAATGGGAAAATAATCAGTATGTAAGAAGGTGTGTGTATTATCTAAATAAAAAAGTGCTAACAAGTTTGCAAACGAACTTGCTAACACCAATATAAAATAGACATAAATTATCGCTGATATGTCGTCTTTGAAAATGGCTTTAATCAGTTACATCATACTTATACGAAATGCTCATAAAAACAGTCTTAATATCAAGAATAAAGAAAAAATTATGAGTAAAGATTTTGTTTGCTCTATATGAAAAGATAAATAGATATTCATCAGACAAGGATAATTTAGCATATCTTGAATAGGGTGTAGGAACGAATTAAAGAAAGGGATATTTGTTTAGGAAGGGACTGACTCAGGAGTAGGACTTTCGGACAGGATTTGGGGAGCGGTGGTTGCCTTTGGCATTGCGACTAATATCGTTGCTTGTATAATGGCAGTATACATTCAAAAATATGAGCTAATGATAAATCATCTTACAAATATTTTATTTTTAATAATTATCTCTTTAACGTTTATTAAAATGAAAATTAACAAATGGGTGGCTTTAGGATTTACATTGGTTGTAATAGAGAAAGGTATTAAGGCGGGATATGACTTCTACACACATAATTATTATGGTGTCAGTTGGAGTTTGGCTATCATTGTCTATTGCATATACGAGATGAAAAAGTATCATATTGAAATAAATGAATAGCCGCAACAATAAGATGTTAGTAGACGTAATTTTTTAAAAATACTATAAAAAAGACACTACAAGAGTGTCTTTTTTTTGAAAATACTCTATAATTAACTTTGGGGAAGGTAATGTTAGAGTATTCGTTTAGCATTATCTTTATATTTGATAAACCATGAAATCGAAAGATTTTGTGGTTTATTTTATGAACAATAGATATTACAGTATTGGCAGTGAGCTATTGATCATTATAAGCATTAGGAGAGAAGGGATTAAAAGTCTAACATCGAATAACAGTTCCGGAATATAGCGTTGCGAAATGATCTCCCATATCCCAGACGGTACTTGCTTGTATATAGCCCTTAAAGCCTTCTGAAGAATAATAAATCTCTTTTGGTATACTTTCTTTAGTTTGGAAATGTGCTTTAGAATATTTTACATAATGGTTTTTAACAACTTTTGCTTCTGGAACAATAGTGTTTTTTTGTTCCAATGTTTGCCTAGCACTAGAAGGTGGTATGAATTTTTGAGTGTCTTGGTAATTATGATCTAAGGTGTCAGCCTGTACACTGTGTGACGACATAAAGACGCTTAAACTACTTCCCACAATTAATGTTGCAAATGCTAACTTTGAGACTTTCGTTAATCTAATCATTTTATAATCTCCTTTTCATTATTTTGTAAGGTACCTCCTTACACCTCACAGTCTATATCCACTACATAAGGGTGTACATACATATTGATAGACAAAATTCTACAAAATACCTCGTGTTTTTAGGTTTGTGTATAATAATTCAATATTTGATAATTTATCAGAAGCAAAAATGTAGGCCTTATATAAATGAAAATGAATAATTTATGCAGAGCTTGTATATAAAATTATTGTTCAAATATTCTAAAATAAGTTGATAAAGATGGTGTGGTATTATTAGACAATAATTGATTCGATAGGTTGGATTTGAAAAGTGAATTCTCTTTTTGAGCTTTTATGAATCATCAGTGGAGAAAGTAAAAAGAGATTCAATATATAAGCAGGAGCTTTAGTGGAGTAGCTACAAGAAGGGGGATAGTTATAAAATTGTTAAAGCAAAACATAATTATCGAAACCTTCCCTTGTTTCCTTTTCGGATAGAATAAGTAGAAGAAGACAGGAATTTTTTCTTTGAACTGAGCATTTTTGACAAGAATAGATATTTTGATAACTAGAACAAATAAATGAATAATTGCATATACTGTCTTTTCATTAAAGCAAAGCATTATTCTCTCAAAGGAATCACTAAAACAATATGTGAGTCCTTTGAGAAATGCTATTAAATGCTAGATTAATTTCTAATGGTCCCAGTATCTTTTATTTTGACGTGTGTCTTTACATTTATTTTCGCCTCTGCTAACGCTTGCAACCAATCTCCTTTTACTTTTTTCCATTCTTTATATTGAAAAGCTCTAGCATATAGGGATAATCCTATTGGATCAATTTTATTCTGCTGTATTTCATTTAATATATTTTGTAAATTATTATTAATTTCTTTTTGAATAGCACTTTTTAAATGATATATATTTTTTTTATTATCATAGTAACCCTTAATTAAATTCGGATTGGTTTTTTCTATTAAAGCTACATTAGCATATATATCGAGATTAAATACAAACTTTCCGTTTTGAAAAGTAACATCTACCTTCCTTGTCGCGTTCTGTACAAAGATAGAAGTATTTGTTTTTTTGTTGGAATTTTTAGGAGGAAGTGCAAGGTGTAGTATCATTCGCCCGTTACTTTTTGGCTTATTTATAAGATTGAAAAATTTTACATCTTTTTTAGGGATATAAGTTAAATATTTCCCTTTTCGATTTAAAAATGCAATTCCAACTGTGTCGATTTCATTCTTTGTTTTTTTGATAATTGGAACAGTTTGCGTCATTCCATCTTCATTTTGTTCTCTCATTAATTGCTGAATTGTAGAAGAGACGGATTGGTTATTTTGAATTGAGGATTCGATTACACCATTTATATAAGATGATAGTGATGGTTTACTAGGCTTATAAATTTTGAAAATTTCTTCTGCAGGCCCATCTACAAGTACTACTTTAGCATTAATGGTAGCGTAAGGATCACGGTAAGAAGAATCAAGCTCCTGCAACCAGTTTGCTTCTTGCGCTAATTTTTTCCCAATTAAAATGATTTCAGCTTTGGAAGCTGTCAGATATCCCGTTAACTTCGTATCTATCTTACTGAATCCATTATATACAGTTGATGCTTGTGTCCAATGCTCTATAGTACTTTTTTGCTGCTTATGATGAAAGAGTGGTATGCTTGTTCCAACTTTTATGTCTCCATTAGAGGTTCTATCCAAGCCAATTAACAGGATTAATGAAACCTTCTCAAGAGGAATTCTCTGACTACAACCAATTATATATACACAACAAATTACAATCCATATCCATTTTCGAATCAAAGTTGTTTCCTCCTAGTAACCCAAGTAAAAAGAATACTGTAAGCGAAAAATAAGATTGGTAATAGAATAAAGAAAATGACATTTAAGATATCCATAAGAGAATATATAAACAAATATTGATCCACATCGGGATTTAGGAAAATAAATACTCCAACTATAAATAACATAAAAGCAAGCAGCGCCCAATTTCGGGCGTTTTTTTGAAGTGATATGGTCATAGATTCAAAACTGAAAAATAAATACGGATATAAAGTAGTGGAGAATACAATTAAATAGTAAGCGATATAAATAATTTCTAATCGTTCCATGAAAGAAAAACGAACCCCTTGTAACAAATGAAATACGGGCCAAATTACGTCTTTTATCCCCTCGGGGCTAAAATATATATAAGAAAGAATAGTCACATATAGATAGAAAATCATGGTTCCAGTATTAGCTATTAGTATTCCTTTTATGGCCTTTTGTTTTTTTTGTAAGAACGGATATATATAATATGCAATTTCTAAGCCAGCATAAGGAGTAATAGTTTCTTTTGTTGCCTTTAAAATAGGGTATAATCCCTCTTTAAAAATAGGTAGTAGGTGTAAAGGGTTGTAGTTACTCTTTAGTGAAAAAAGAAGAAATAGTGGCATCCAAGTAGTGAAGAAGAAAACAAGCATAGAATAACTAGTAAGAGCCCTTAACCCACTCAGAGCTAAAGTAATAAAAGGTAATAGTAATAATATGGTGATTTGATAAGCAGGAGTGGAAGGGAATATCCAAACTTTTACAATATCAGTTGCCTTTAGTAAAGTATTAAAGCCAGCAAAAAATAGATAACAGGCATATAAAAGAAAAAGAATCGTCCCTAGCCATTTACCAAAGTATGTTTTTAAGATTTGTGAGAAATTTTTGTTGGGATTTTTTTGTAACATTAATATAATAAATACACCGATTATAGAAGTAACCATCCATCCAAGAATGATTGAAATCCAGCCATCTGTGCCAGCAATAGTAGCAAGTGGGCTTGGCATAATTAACATACCAGATGCAAGTTGCAGCGAATGGATGAAAATAATAAATTCGAATAAAGTTATATTTTTGAATTTAAGATTCCCCATGCGAACCACCTTCTTTTTTCTTTTCTTGTTTCGGCTGTCCAGTACTCGAGCGGGTGGTAATCATCGATATAGGAAACCTTACAAAAGAATCTTTTAACTCTTGGAGCCGAAATGGCGCGATTGGCAATCCGTATGGTGAACCATAGGAAGTTAGTGAAACAAAATGAGCAAATAAGAGCATTAATCCACTTACAATACCTACAATCCCATAAAAGTATGCCAATAACATCATTGGAAAACGAATAAGGCGTATAGAACTTGATAAATCATAATTAGATACAATAAATGATGCAATGGCTGTAATAGAGACGATAATAACCATAACGTTACTCACAAGCCCAGCTTGAACAGCTGCCTGTCCAATTACAATCCCTCCAACTATTCCAATGGTTTGTCCAATTGGTTGTGGTAAGCGAATACCAGCTTCACGTAGCATTTCAAGTGTAATTTCCATTATAAATGCTTCCAGTAGGGGAGAGAAAGGGACTTTGACTCTTGACGTTGCAATAGAAGTGTATAGATCTATAGGAATGATTTCAAAGTGAAAAGAGACTATAGCAATATAAAATGCGGGTAAAAAAATAGCTATAATAAATCCTGCAAATCGTAATAAACGATAAAAAGATGCAATGAGCCAATGAATATTATAGTCATCTGGGGTTTGAAAAAATCCAATCAAATTCATAGGAACAACCATAGCACCAGGGGATCTATCCATTAACACTGCTACTTTTCCATCAAGTATATGATTTGAAATGGCGTCTGGACGTTCGCTTAAATAAGCCTGTGGAAAAGGAGTCCAATTTTGATCTTTTGTATAATTAGATAGCTCTCCAATACTTAATACCGCATCTGTTTTGATTTTACAGATTCTAGTTTCTATTTCTTGGACGACATCTGAGTTTGCTACATCGCCTAAGTAAATTAAATAGACTAAAGAAGTGGCTCGTTCTCCAATCGTCAGCTTTTTGATTTTTAACTCTGTAGAAGGGATATATCGACGAATTAGGCCTATATTTTTTGTGACATTCTCAATAAAACCATCATGTGAGCCTTTAATAGTAACTTCTGAAATTGGTTCTTGAATGGCTCTCTCTGCCCAGCCTTTTGTATTTATTAGAAGTGACCGATTTTCTCCTTCCATAAACAGTACACATTGACCCTCAAGTAATCCTTCTTTAATTTCATTCCATGTATAAACGATTTTTGTATGAGTAGCAATAATATTAGAATTAAAAATTTGACTGTCTTCATTTACTTCTTGTAATAATGGTGTAACAACATTCGCTTTTAATGCAACACCATCTGTAAGGCCTTCAAAATAATATAGTAAAATATTAGTGTTTGTTTTTAATTGCAAAGGATGTTCAATTAAATCTGCACTAATATCAAAGATATTATCTAGTGTATGTTTAAGTTGTTTTAAGTTACTTGTTTGGATCTGTTCAATGGTTTTATCTGTCTTAGTTTCTAAGGTCTCTTCATTTAAGGACAAAATTGACACCTCTTTAATATATAACGATTAGTTGTATTTATTATTTTTATATGATTGAATTTTATTCACTAATTTAAACTAATTGAAGATAAGAATTAATAAATTTGATGTGCGATATTATTAATTCAATAATTGAGAGCAAAAAGTAGATGTGATTTGTGTGGAAATCTAAGTATTAAGATAGAATTGAAATTTGAATGATTATAATAAAAAGAACCCTTGATAGGTTCTTTTTATTTGGTAAATATGTTGTCAACAATAGATGGCGATAAAGGTAGTAATTTAGATGTCTTTATGTTAATCAGCTAAATTTTGTAGGAAGAATTCTTTTTTCATACCTTAATACTCAATGAAAAAGGATATTTCATTTATTTGGGTGTTCTAGTGTATTTGAATTTTGCGCACCAACAAATTTTGTTTAGGGACAAAATGCGTTTTCTTAATTATCAGAAAAAATAGCGCAACAAAATTCCTATTCATTATTTTGGTAGGTATCAAATATTTCTTTGGCCTTATTTTCTTGATATTACCGTACGTTTATATGTTTCTAAGGGAAAGAAATACTTTCATTTTTATGACCATCTATTGTTTGATTAAGATGGTAACACGAAATAGAAGCGTTTACAACCAGAAAATAAAGAAAAAATATTAAAATTAGACTTTTTTCGACAATTATTTTATATTTATATTTCATTTTATTATAGGAAAAGGCGGGGGAAAGCGGACCTTTTCCTATAAAATGTTTTGTTGGAATTAGAAATAACTAAAAAAGTAATATTAGCTTAAAATTAAAGTGAAATTCAATGATAAGGTTATAATTGAATTTTTAAACATCATGTGTATTGAAAGTATGGTCAAATCTTAATCCACGTTGCGTTTCTTCCTTTTGTAACTAGCTTAATATGGCCAAACACTTGCAAGGAATTTAAAGCCTTACTGATTGTACTTTCTGCAATGTCTGGATAAGTGTTACGAATACTTTCCTTAGTAAAAGGTTGTTTTTGTTTAAGTATAAAATCCTGAATTCTCTCAACTTTAGTATGTTTACATATAGAATCTAGAACTGTGTTATGTAGATCTTTGTAAGCCTCTAATATAATAGTTAAAAACGTTTTTAACCAAAAGCTACTATTGTGTTCCTCGCAGTACCAATTTACCGAAGATTTATAAATTGAATTGTAATATTCAGATTCGTTTTTCTTAATATACTTATCCAAACACACATATTTTACAAATGTATGTCCACTCTTAATTAACAGCAATTGCATTAACATAAATGCCAGCCTGTTATTACCTTGATTGAAAGGGACTATGCAATAAAAATTTAATATAAAACGAGCTATTAATAAAAGTGAATGTAGCCCCTTACTAGTATTTAATGAGTTGTATTGATCACATAATTGCTCCATAAACCGTGGGATAAGTTCATGCGGAAGAATGCGGTAACTATTCAAGTGCATTCCATGTTCTGGAACTCCCGGAATAATAAAAGGTTTTTCACGCCATTTGGCACTGTCAGAGGTAAGGTAATGTATTAGTTGAAAATGTAATTCCTGTATAGTTGCTGGATTAATTGATAAAGTACAGGAGTTTTTATGTACAAAAGAAAGTGTTTGATAATAGCAGAAAATAGCATCTTCAGAAATATTTTGAGGTACTATATCATCTAAAATAAGTTCTTTTAATCTTTTATTAGGAACTTTTATATCCTCATAAATAGTTGTGAAATTTTTTATGTAATGTAGTGGTATGGTTTTTTCTAAACTATTAAATATGTCAGGGTTTTGTTCCTGATAAGCAGCTAATTTTCCTTTGAATTCGCTAATTTCACTTATTAAATTGATTAACCTCCTTTTTAATTCAATATTTTTGTACTTATCATCAAAAAAGTCTCTCATTTTTGTTCCTCCTGTAACCCCTTAACACGTTGTTGCATATATCTTTCCATTCTAAAGGTATGCCACGAAATCATTGTAAAATAAAGATATTGTAGGTCTGATTTTGAATATATATATCAGAATCTATATTTTTATTTAACAATTAAAATATGGAAATTATAAAGAAGAATCGATAGGATTCAATTTTAATAGGCATAATCCTAACATCAAATGCAAAAATGTACAATAAAAAAATATAAAACTATCGAATCTTTTGAAAGATTATCTAAAAGAGTTTTAATAAATTGTAGGTATAGATGTGCTTTGGTTTAGGAGTAAATAATAAAGCGGTAATAGAGTTTTCATAGGTAATTAAAAAGTAGATAGACTATTAATTTGTGACAATTACGTGCCTAATCTATCATATGCTTTTATGAGAATTCTAAAATTAAATCCTAAAGAGCTGAATTTTCTATATTTAGCATAAATATTAGGAGAGGCGTGCTGATGAAATGTATCATTTTATATAGAAATATGTAACGTTTAACACTCGTATTGTAAAATATTTTGACATACGTTAATTTAAATATTAGGTACAGGAACATGTAATAAAAACTCAGTACTAAAGTACCCTTTAAACGTTTCACCCTAAGAACGTTTCTCAAGCAACTGAAGTTTACCCTTTGTTTCTGTGCCTTATTAGATAAAAATAACATAATAAATTTTTGGAATATGATAATGAAAAATGAATTTTCCTTAAACATTAACAATTTCTTGATGATCTGTTTAAAGTAAGGAAATGCAGGGTAGACAATGGTATTAATAAAGAAAATACAGTTAAGTTAGATACCCTAAGTTAGATACCCTAAGTTATTTTATAAGTAATTAAGCGTTAGATTGAATTAGTAAGAATATTATATGTGTTTGCTAAATGGTTTGTTTTAATTGGTCTGTTACTATTAATTTATGAATTTTAACATTTAGAAGCTAGTCAACATATAGGTTATATTAGTTATGTTGGTTTTAACTTCAAGTGTATATGTTTAAGGTTAAAGGATTTGTGAGTGGTATAAAAGAAGTGAAAGTCTGGAAGAAACGGATATAATCGGTTTCTTCCAGACTTTTTTTGCTTTTTTGTAATATAAAAAATTTATTTTTCCTACATGATTTAATTATCCGTTTTAATATTTGAATTTTTTGTGAAATAAAATGAGGTTTTTATTCTTCTTTAAATACATAATGTTACAAGATAGCGTAATTGTATTTACTTTATTTTTATAGGAGATTAAAAATAATAATAAATGTACCAATTTATGAGGGATATTAATATATTAATTGGTGATTTGTTCGTTTATCCCTATATTGCTATTATATTAGCGAAAACAATATATTGGGGGGACAAGAATGAATTTGAAATTAACATCTAAATTGGAAAGATTAAGAAAAAGTAAAAAAGGAATTGGTGCTTGTGTTCTGGCTGCAGGGGTGACGGCAATTACAATGATTCCTCAAAGTGCGTATGCACATGGGTTTGTTGAAAAACCGAGTAGTCGTGCTGCTTTATGTAGTCAGAATTATGGGGTATTAAATTTAAATTGTGGAAATGTAATGTATGAACCTCAAAGTCTAGAAGCACCTAAAGGGTTTCCAGAAGGTGGACCGATTGATGGTAAAATCGCTTCGGCAGGAGGACTATTTGGAGGAACTCTTGACCAACAAACAACAAATCGTTGGTTCAAAAACACAATTAAGGGTGGAGCAAATACATTTACATGGAAATATACAGCAGCACATTCTACAAGTAAATGGCATTATTACATTACAAAAAAAGGATGGGATCCTAATAAACCATTAACACGTGCTGAATTAGAACCAATTGGAACTGTGAAACATGACGGTTCGGCCGCATCAAATAATTTAACACATACAATTAATGTACCAACTGATCGTAATGGTTATCATGTTATTTTAGCTGTATGGGATGTAGCAGATACGTCAAATGCGTTTTATAATGTAATTGATGTAAATTTAGTAAATAATGAAACTCCTGATACAGTAGCTCCAAGTCAACCAACTGAATTAAATGCCTCTAAAGTTTCTGCCAATAGTGTTGAGATAACATGGAAGGCCTCTACTGATAATATAGGTGTAAAAGAATATCAAGTGTTACGTAATGGCGAAGTAATTGATACGGTACTAGGTACAACTTTTATTGATAAAAAACTAAAAGCAGATACGGAATATACCTATACAATAAAGGCATTAGACTCTGCTGGAAACATATCAAAAGAAAGTGAAAAACTAAAGGTTAAGACAACACATGCAATCCCAGATATAGAGGCTCCAACTCAACCAAAAGGATTACATAGTATGGGTACAACAGCGAAAACTGTTGATTTGATGTGGAGTCCGTCTGAAGATAATGTAGGTGTTGACCATTATATTGTATATAGAGAAAGCGCTGGGGTTATGAATAAAATTGGGACAGCGGCTAATACATCCTTTATGGATAAAGATTTGAAGGCTAATACATCGTATAAATATGTAGTGACGGCGGTTGATTTAGCTGGAAATGAATCTAGTAGAAGTGATGTTTTGAATGTAACAACAAAGTCAGAGGATTCCACATATGAAAAATGGGATGCAAGAAAAGCATATACTAAAGGCGATAGAGTAGTACATGAGGGAAAAGTGTATGAAGCAGTTCAAGATCATCAAGGAAATGGCGACCCAAATTGGATTTTTTCCTTATCGCTTTGGAAGCCAGTTTTGAATAAGTGACAGGTGGGAAAAGGTAGTTAACATTTTGGGGGTTTCTTTTAAAAATTAAGGGCTGTGCCAAATATGAATTATCTTATGATTTAAATGATAAATCAATAAGATTTAAACCCCATCCTAATGTTTACGAAATGAAATTAAAAAAGAATCCCAATGGAATTTCATTGGGATTCTTTATTTTCTAATTTGTAATAGCGTATATTTTCACTGTGAATTTGTTAGTGGCACCCGTTGGACTTGCAATATAGTATTTAGTATTTGTGTAAGCTTCAGTCCTAGATCCATGTGAAATGTTTTTCCAACGAGTAGAATCTATTCCTAGGGAAACATCAATCATCACATTGAAAGAGATAGTAGAAGAATAATCTTTTTCTGAAGGCTCAATAACCCATTTTAATTCTTTGGTACCTACAGGTAAACTATCAATTTTAAAGTTTTGACTGGATCGATTTTGTTGCCCGGATAAAGGACTAGATTCAGATGATATTTGCGAAATTAATATTTCGTTTTCATTAGAATGTAGACCATTTAATTTAATGATACTATCAATTAAACCTGGACCAGGAAAATCAGCTGCGATGATACCAGAATGTTTAATTACGCCTTGTTGTAAGAGATCGGTCCCAAGTGTATTCATTCCCCCATAGTATACTTGTCCGTTTCTATCGCGAGGGAAATCACTCCATGCATTTGTGGAATTCGTTTGAATCAATTTAGGACTACTATCAGTATTTCTGCTCTCTTTTCCGCTTGCAATAAACCAAGGATATACATTATTTAAAAATGCCGCTGCGCCCCCCGTACCACTAAAATGGTTGAGATAAATTTTTCCATTATTAAAGTTAGTATTTGCATTTTGTAGATGGGTTTTTATCGCAATCCATTTTGCATATATTTCGTCTGGTTCGCCTCCAATTTCAAATTTATCTTGTATATTCAAACCTTCGTAATCAATACCGTACAATTGAGTGGATGTAAAGTTTTGTAAGATTACAATTTTCCCGCGGGTATCTCCTAAAGTAGGGTTATTTCTATCTGAAGTTGGTACGGAATTAGGATCCCAAAAATATGAAGCATTAACGTTTTTATATTTTAAAAATATCTCCTCAAATGATAGAGATCCACTTTCAGGAGTAGTTTCTTCTTTTAAGCGCATTAATATTGTTTCTGTTGGATGATCTTTTAAAAATTGAATGGTCTCTTTTAATACATCTTCAAACACAGCTTTTTGATTTACAACGCCATGATACATTGCAAAAGAATCTTTTACACGTTTAACACGCATATCTACATATCGAATTCCGGAATTTAATTGTTGGGATAAACTGATAGTTTGATTTCTTGTCAAATTTTCATCAAGAAAACTCGCTCCATGTAAAGCCATCGTACCGTGAGTCCCTGGAATAGATATTTCACTTATTTTTGTTGAATCTTCTATTTTCGACATCCACGATGGATTTTGATACCCTATATTGGATTCATAGGAGTAACCTGGATGACTATCAGCTAAAATAGTAGATGGTGTACTTAAACTTGCTAGTGTAATACAAGTAAGGATGCTAATTTTAAAGAAATTTCTCATTTTTATTTTGTTCATTTTTTCTCTCCTGACCTTCAAACAATTGTTAGATGATTTTTTACTATATTTATTGTTTTTCATTCTTAAGATAATAAATTTTTGTATTTAAAAATAATTAACAATAGGGGGAGTAAGTTATTTGAGACTTTAATAATTTTTTATTATAAATTGTCACTAATAGTCAAACGTATTCTTGAAAACTCGAAGTATAGCCTCCAAAAAACAACTGTTTATCGTATTGAATACAAACAAAACAGAAGTCCTAAAAAAGACTTCTATTTTGTGACATATAATGAATGATAAGATGGTAAACAAATCAAGATAATGTGATTGAGTGGTAAAAATTTATTAATAGCTGTTTTAGAATCTCTTATAACAAGGCTGATTACAAAAAGCGGATCTCTACACTGCTAATAAAAATTGAAAAATTCTACTCATTAAAACTTAGACTAACTACAGTTGCAATTGATTGGGCTGCATGTTCCCAGCTTCCATCTATAACTTTACCAATCTGCTGACCAAGTGCATTTAAATCATTTGGATTAACTGGAATTCCATTATACGCAGCAAGAATTGATAAAAGTGGAGCAGCAAATGGTGTCCAGCCACCTCTATCAATATTAAATACAGGTTTATCTAGTACCTTTCCATCTTGTACTGTAAACTCATAATAAAATTGATCATCTGGACGAAAACTTAAATGATGAGAAATTTGCCCCTTAACATATTTTTTTCCTGCACCTAGATTTACTACTTCTATTTCTTTTACATTAAATTCATGTTCAAATACTTTAATTTTTTTGACTTCTGGACCATTTAAGGCAGCTTGAACGGCTGTTTCCAAATTATTTTGTGCAAAAGGTTGAATACTCATTTGTGCCTCTTTTGGTTGAATAGGAGCCTCTTTTTCTGCAGCAAACACCGAAGTAGTAGGTAGCACACCTGTAGCTAATGTAGCTGCAAGTGCTGTTGTCATAATGATTTTTCTTTTCATCTTCATAGTTTTCCTTCCTCTCTTAAAGTTATGATATATAATCTTTTAAAGACTGACACAGTGCAATTTTTTTCATAATGTACGCAAAAAATCAGTTTAAGAATTATGTGAAATCGTGTCAGAAAATTAAAGGTAATTATATATGTATTTAAGATGATATCCATCTACACATGTTTTTTCAATTTTTAGATAAATGTAATAGTAATGACTTCTTGAGAATTAATTTAGCACCTTGTTTATCTAGAAAAGTCCTATAAACACATTTAGTTCATAGTAAAAGTAATATATTTGATATTAAATGTCTTGCGTAATGCGATAAAATTTCACAATTTTTCATCATTATATACAGAAAAAGGTAAAGAAACTTAAGTGATATTTAATGCTTGTCTTAGTTGTGAATTATGTGAATCTACTTATTGTAACAGCTAAGATGTTAGATCTTGTTTTTTTTAAAACATTACTTATCCGGATTCATGAAAAGTATTTTAATATATTAGTTTTATTCGATGTAACAATATATGGTTTTGTTATTTAAAATAAAATATGGAAGTAACATAGGGGATTTACGCATATAGTAATGGTAATGGTATAATTAACGGAATTTTCACTTAAATATGATAAAACTATGGTGTTTTTAACTTATAATAATGTTACTACGATGAAAATATGGCTACTAATTAGTTAATTTAAAAATCAATTTTAGATAGGAAGAGGATAATGAAGACTAGAGATAGTTATAAAATTATTGTCATTGGTGCCGGGACTGCAGGACTATCTTCTACTGCACATTTATTACGAAATGTCCCCCTATTGAAAGAAAGTATAGCGATTATTGATCCGTCAAAAAAACATTATTTTCAGCCACTATGGAGTTTAGTGGGGGGAGGAATTGTTTCAAAGGAAAGTACGATGCGTGATCAAGAATCACTTATTCCAAAAGGGGCAACGTGGATCCCTAAAAGTGTTGTTAAGTTATGTCCATCTGAAAATAAGATACTTTTAGATGATGGACTGTTGCTTGAGTATGAAATTCTTATTGTAGCAGCCGGAATACAAATAAATTGGGAAGGTATTAAAGGCTTAAAAGAGTCTATTGGGAATAATGGGGTTTGTAGTAATTACTCTTATAAATATGTTGATTCAACTTGGAGAGAAATTGAAAAATTTAAAGGAGGAAATGCGGTTTTTACCCACCCCAATACTCCTATTAAATGCGGTGGTGCTCCACAAAAGATTATGTATTTAGCAGAAGAGTATTTTTCTAATAGCGGTGTAAGAAACAAAAGTGAAGTAATGTTTTATACTGCGAACGCTAACATATTTCAGGTTCCACGTTATGCAAATACTTTAGAACAAGTACTAGAAAGAAAGCAAATTATAACAAATTATAATAAAAACTTAGTAGAAATTATTGCCGAAAAGAAAGAAGCAATTTTTGAAGATACGCAAACACTGAAAAGAGAAACTGTACCATACAGTATGATCCATGTTGTTCCACCAATGGGGCCACCTAATTTTATTAAAGAGAGTGAGATAAGTGATTCTCAGGGGTGGGTAGATATAAGCCCTTATACTTTACAGCATATACAGTATAAGAATATTTTCGGACTTGGAGATTGTACCAATTTACCCACCTCTAAAACTGGAGCGGCAATTCGAAAACAAATACCTGTCTTAAAACAAAATATTATGGACGTAATTAACGGAAGAGACTTGCATGCTAAATATGATGGATATACATCCTGTCCGATTGTTACAGGATATAAAAGTCTTATACTCGCTGAATTTAACTATGAACATGAGCCCCAAGAAACGTTTCCATTTAATCAAGCGAAAGAACGGTATAGTATGTTTTTACTTAAAAGATATATGTTGCCCTATATGTATTGGAATTTAATGTTGAAAGGGACCTTATAGGAGAAGATAAAAAGTGGTTATAAAAATTGAAAAACAATTTGAAATAACTATTTGGAGGGAATAACTATGCTTTTAAAATATTTTTATGATGAAAAATTAGCACATGCTTCCTATTTAGTCGGTTGTCAGAAGGAAGGTGTAGCAATTGTAATTGATCCAGGTCGCTATATAGAACAATATATAGAGTTTGCTAAGAAAGAGGGGATGGAAGTAATTGCTGCAGCTGAGACTCACATTCATGCAGATTTTTTTTCTGGATCTAGAGAACTTTCTAATCTTTATCATGCAAATTTATATGTATCTGATGAAGGAGATTGTGATTGGAAATATCAATATCTTAACGAAGGTCGATACAAATTGGTTAGAGAGGGCACAGAGTTTAAAGTAGGTCATATAAAATTTAATGTAATTCACACCCCAGGGCATACGCCTGAAAGTATTTCTTTTTTAGTAACTGATACAAGTCAAAATAACTATACGAATGATAAGCCGATAGGAATATTCACAGGTGATTTTATATTTGTAGGAGATATAGGAAGACCGGATTTATTAGAAACTGCTGTCGGCATGAAAGATACTGCAAAAATAGGAGCGAAACAATTATTTGATTCCATACAAAAAATAAAAATATTTCCTGATTATTTGCAAATATGGCCTTCACATGGTGCAGGAAGCGCATGTGGAAAAGCATTAGGAGCAATTCCAACTTCTACATTAGGTTATGAAAAGATGTTCAATTGGGCATTTCAGTGTAATGAAGAAAGTGATTTTGTATCGACTTTATTGACGGGACAGCCAGAGCCTCCAAAGTATTTTTCATTAATGAAGAATTTAAATAAGTATGGTCCGCCAATTCGTAAGAAGAGAAAAAGTACTGCTATTAATACAGTAGAAGAACTTCAAGAAATTTTGAAGAGCGTTCATCAAATAGTTGATATAAGGGATGTAGAGAGTTTTGCTGCAGGTCATATTGAGAAGTCAATTAACATACCTTATAACAATTCATTCACAACTTGGTGTGGATGGTTATTAGATTATAAAAAAGAAACTTTAATAATTCTAGATGAAGAAAAAGTTAAAGTGGAGGCAGTTATTAGAGAATTTGAATCCATTGGGTTAGATAATATTATTGCTTTTGCACCCTTAAAAGTAATACAAAGACTTGATAGATTTGAAAGTTACAAAGAAAAAACATCGATTGAATTATATCCGCATATAAAAGGTGAAAGCGTTAAGGTTATCGATGTGCGTAGTAAAAAAGAGTGGGAGGAAGGACACCTTCATGATGCAATACATATCACTTTAGGTAATCTAATTGAACAGATAGATTATATACCGAAAGATTGTCCAATAGTTTTGCAATGTCGAACCGGACTACGTTCCGCTATAGCAGCTAGTATTTTACAAAGAGCTGGTATAAAGGAAGTAGTGAATTTAAAGGGAGGATTTCTTGCATGGAAAAAAGAAGGGCTTCCTTATACAACATGCAATCTCAATGTGTAGGAAAATATTATATGATAGGTAAGGATAATTAAAAGAAGTTATAGATGACGTGTTAGACAAGGAAATCATAATTGTTGCAGCTTCAGGAAATACATTAGGATTATTAATTGATTATCCGGTAAATATGAAAATGTAATATTTGTTTTAGCATTAATGAATTTAACATTTGATCCATCTTTTATGGAATGGTAGTGTTGGAAGTACTTAGGTATTATCAATATGAACCCAATCAAAAATTCTCTTGGATGCAAGAGAATTTTTTTATTGGGAATAGTAAGGGGGAGGGGAGGTGCATTACATATGGGAAAAGGTAGAAGTAATAATGCTGGTAAAAAGCAACCGAATTTTGATGATTCATCTAATTTTGCTAAACAAAGCCAACCGACAGAAAAGAAGAAGAAATAAGAACAGGAGCTCTCTTGATAAAGGGAGCTCCTATTAAAAGTGTATTAACGCTTCAGAACAACATATCGAAATAGCTATAAATACAAGGTTTTAATTTTTACGAATGGCACCTCATTTAATATTATTGTCCCGCTTTTTTATACTTATTGACGCGTTAAATCCATTTGAAATGCTCCTTAATGGCGTTGGGCATGACCTCAATTAAAATTTTTTAAACCTAATGGGACTTACCATTAAGAGAGCGAGGATTAAAGTAATCCATGCATTGCTATATGAAAACAATCCCATACCAGCCAATGATAATCCTGCAGCTGGAATAGGTAATCCTTTAAAATATCCAATAGTTGGTTTAACACTAAATTTAGCTAATCTTAAAGCACCCATTATTGGGAAAAGGATAAATGCCAAAGACGTTAAAATAGAAGGTGTTGCTATCGTATGAAATAAAAGCGCAGGAGCGACGCCGAAACTAACAATATCAGCTAAGGAATCCAATTCTACGCCAAACTCACTGTTCACTTTTAATTTTCTCGCAATTCTTCCATCAAGAAAATCTAAAACAGCTGAAAAGAAAATGAAAATGGAGGCTGCTCCTAAATATTCACTCATATTCAAGGTGATGGAGAAAACACCGCACAATAAATTTCCAATCGTAAATAAATTCGGTATAACTTTTACAAGCTGATTAAACAAGTTTGTTCCTCCTAAATTAATTAAACTTCACATTTCTATAGCAATTTCTATATATTCTTCCGTTATTCTTAAAAATATATGACCACTGTATTACTGTAAATTAATTAAATTTCGATAAGAGAAAAATTGATTTCTTAAACGTTCCGCTGGTTTATAAAAATGTTTAATGATTTTCAGTACGCGTTATTGAATATTAGTACCTGATAGTTGATATTTTGAGTAGTCAGGGATTTTCCGGTTCTGGTGCAAAAAATTCAAGGTAATTAAAAATAATCTCTAAAAAGGAGACATAATGATACTATTATTTTAAAAAGGTTCGTGGTTGGTATCGAATATAAAAAAGTTGGGGTTTTTATACAAAAAGCGCCCGAAAGGGTGCCTTTTGTATCTCTTAAAATGACTTAAGATGTGTTTACCTGAGTTCATTAGGTAGTTAGAGGTTCATAGACTATCTTTAACGAAAATGTTGGGCGGTTTGTAATTTTTATATATAAATTTAATGATAATAAGAGGGTAAAACCATAGGGGACTTAGAAAGTTTCATGGAAAGTACATATCAAGCTGACTGGAAGATTGGAAATTTAATAACTGGTAATACATTTTACTTAACGCAACATTTTGGTGCGTTAAGTAAAATTTTTAAAGTCCACACAAATGGTACCCTAGAACGATTCCAAACAAGAGAACCAGAATTAAAATAAAATTTGTTGCAGGATCTATTAAATTCATTCTTTGTTATGAAAACACATTTTTAGCGGAAATATCTTCTTCACTATTTTGCGCTGGACAGACTTTATAAAAAATGGTTACGTTTCCTGATCTTGAAATAATCCTCTCAAATTGCAATCCTACTTTTTCTAAAAGTTTTTTAAATGAAATTTCTAAAAGTTTGATATGCAATACCAAGGGAAAAGACCGTAGCTACCATATGTGCAGTCCATTTAGGAATATTTAAATTCAATACGGTATTGTACAAGATTCCATATATGATACAAATGATTAATACAAATGCAATGAATTGAAGAGCTAAAAAAAATAGTGGTTGTTCCATTTATTCTCACTTCCTTTGTTTGATATATTAATATAATTTTTTGAAAGTGGAAGTTTTATTTCTATAAAGTTCCAAAAATGTGATATGAAAGGGATATTAGTAATCACAAGAATTGATGCAACTATAATGTAACTAAAAATAGTATTACAAAATCAGTAAAATAGTAAAGAAGGTCGCCATTCACGGCGACCTTCTTTATTATGCGTTATATCCAAATAACTTTAGATCTTCTCCAGATCCTGAGATAATCTTCTCAAATCGTAATCCTACTTTTTCTAAAAGCTTTCCTGAATTGATGTTATCTATAGAAGTAATTGCTACAATGCGTTTTAGGCCTAGCTTTTGTACACCATACTCAATTACCGCAGAAGCTGACTCGTAGCCATATCCTTTTGAACGGAACTTTTCTAAAAAGGCAAAGCCGATATCAACATCTTCTAATGAATCTTTTTTAATAAGACCACACATACCAAGTGGAGTGAGATCTTCTTTTCGTTCTACTAAGTAAAGGCCAAATCCGAGGTTGTTATACATATCGATGGGACCGTTTACAATATAATTTTTTGCATCGTCTAAGTTTCTAACTCCTTTGTCACCGATAAACTGAATCCATGCAGGATCGTTTACTAATTCGAGAATAAAAGGAGCGTCTTTTATATCAAACCAACGAAGATTAAGACGTTCAGTTTCAAGAACTATCAATTATTACACCACCTTTAAAAAGTTATAACAATTAGTATGGATTGTGTAAAACAAAAGTGCAACATATTTTAATGGGGGTGTTTGTTCACATAAAGTTCGTTTGTTTTGTATAGAGAGATATTTTATAATTAGGATTGATTGTAAAGAGTGAGATACTTATACAATGACTCCTAAGTGACTAGGAGTTTTTACTATATAACTATCATTATTACTAAATATGACACACTACACATTCTACTCAAGGAGGTACATAATGAGGAAATTATATAATGCATCGTTTACGTATTTGATTATCGGTTTATTATCAGGGATTTTCGCTAGGGAGTATGGTAAGTATAAAGGGATTTTAGGATCTACTTTGTTAAATCTTTTGCATACACATACACTTGTACTTGGCTTTTTCTTCTTTTTAATTGCTTTAGGATTAGCAAAAGTATTCGCGTTTCATGAAGTGCAAGGGTTTAATAAGTGGTTTGTTTTACATAACATTGCATTAACATTAATGTTAGGTTCGCTAGCAGCGAGAGGGCTTCTTCAACTAAATGGAGCTGACTTTAAAGGGTTAACTTATATTGTAGGGTTTTCTCATTCGTTGATGGCAGTTACTTTAATTTGGTTTATGTTGTTAATAAAGAAATCGTTTAAAATGTAGTGAAAAAGAACTTGTAGCGTGTGCTGCAGGTTCTTTTTTGTATGTTCAGATTTTAATAATCTCATTTTTCTAATTATTTTGTATAAAGATGGTATACTTGTTTTAAAATTAAAAAGGAGAGTTGATTATGGAAATAACAATTGAACATGTAGTAAATGAATTAAAAGGCATACTTCCTGAAGATCGAGTAGTAATAAATATGACAGTAAGAGAGTTACATAGTAAAGATGAATCTTACCACGTTAGTAGTTTACCTGATGTAGTTGTTTTTCCAAAAACGACTGGAGAAGTTAGCGCGATAATGAAAATAGCGAGTCAGCATGGGACAGCTGTCGTTCCATTTGGAGTAGGATCCAGTTTAGAGGGACATGTAATTCCTTACGAAAAAGGAATTACAATGGACTTTTCTCTTATGAACAAAATACTTGAAATAAGAGAAAAGGATTTTCTTGTGAGAGTACAGCCAGGAGTGACGCGCTCTCAGCTTAATAAAGAATTGAAAAAGTATGGATTATTTTTTAGTGTAGACCCAGGAGCTGATGCAACGTTAGGAGGAATGGCTGCTACAAATGCGAGCGGAACGACAGCGGTAAAGTATGGTGTAATGCGTGATCAAGTTCGAGATTTAGAAGTCGTTCTTGCTGATGGAGGATTTATACATACGGGGAATTTAGCGGCGAAGTCATCATCAGGTTATCATTTAAATGGTATTTTCGTAGGATCAGAAGGAACACTTGGATGTTTCACGGAGTTAACTTTAAAAGTATACGGTATACCAGAACATGTTATGGCTGCGAGGGCATCGTTTCCAACTATAAATGATGCAGTAGAAGCTGTAATTAACATACTACAAGCAGGTATTCCAATCGCGAGAATTGAACTCGTTGATGAATTATCTATGAAACAAGTAAATCATTACAATGAAACAAGTTACAGAGAAGAACCGACACTGTTTTTAGAGTTTCACGGCAATGAAGCAGGGTTAAAGCAAGATATTGAATTTACGAAAGAAATCGTTCTTGATCATAAATGTATAGAAATTGCGTTTGAGACGGAAACAGCAGCGAGAAATAAACTGTGGGATGCAAGACATAACTTAGCGTACTCTTACGTGCATAGTTATCCTGGTAAAAAGCTAATGAGTACAGACGTATGTGTGCCAATTTCGGAATTAGCTGGAGCGATTCAACATGCGAAAGAGGTATTAGATAAAGTAGGGCTTATTGGCGGTATTCTAGGTCATGTTGGAGATGGGAATTTCCATGTACTCTTAATGATTGACACAAATGATAAAGAGGAAGTAAAGAAGGCGGACGAAATAAACGAAAGTATCGTTCTGTATGCTCTTAAACGAGGAGGAACGTGTACAGGAGAACATGGCGTTGGAATCGGAAAACGAAAGTATCAAGAAGAAGAACATGGGGCGGCATTATTTGTAATGGAGAAAATAAAGAAAGCTCTTGATCCGCAAAATATTTTGAATCCGAATAAGGTGTTTCAATTAAAAGATAGGGGCTGAGTGGATGAAAGTACTAGAAGCGATAAGTAATATAGCTGGAAAGTATTTTGCATTTTGGGTTATTTGTATGGCAGCTATTGCATACTTCATTCCCGTGCCATTTCTAGGGTTAACTAGTTACATAACGATTTTACTTGGGATTGTAATGTTTGGGATGGGATTAACATTAAAGGCTGTTGATTTTAAAATCATCGCTACAAAACCATTGCCAGTTATTATCGGTGTATGTGCTCAGTTTATTATTATGCCACTTGTCGCATACGTACTAGCCTACGTTATGAATTTACCAGCGGAATTAGCAGCTGGATTAGTGTTGCTCGGTTCAGTACCGGGTGGCACTGCATCAAATGTTATGGTTTATTTAGCAAAAGGGAACTTGGCGCTGTCTATTGCAATGACTTCATTATCAACGTTACTAGCACCAATTGCTACACCACTCATTTTACTATTACTTGCGGGGCAATGGATGCCAGTAAATGCTATGTCCATGTTTCTTTCTATCGTACAAGTCATTATTGTGCCTATTATTTTAGGACTAGTAGTGAAAAAGTTTTTCCCTCATATCGTTAATAAAGGAATGACTGTTATTCCTTTATTATCAGTTGTAGCAATTATCATAATTGTTTCTGCAGTTGTTTCAGCGAATGTAAGTAGCATTACTTCTTCAGGACTTCTTATCTTTATTGCGGTGATGCTCCATAATGCTTTCGGTTTTTTGCTCGGATATATAACTGCGTTCGTACTTGGACTAGACGAAGGGACAAGAAGGGCTATTTCAATAGAAGTAGGAATGCAAAATTCAGGTTTAGGTGTTGCACTGGCGACAGCGCATTTTGGACCGGCTGCTGCACTACCAAGTGTATTAGCGGCAGTATGGCATAACATTGCAGGGCCAATATTAGCAACCATCTGGTCAAAAAATGCAAAGAACACTTTCAGCGATGAAAATGTATCAATAAATATAGAAAAATAGGAATGATAAATAATGCAAAAACGTATTGTACATTTTGAAGGAATGGTTGTATTTTTAGCCACGATTTATATGTATTCGATATATGAGTTTAGTTGGATTATATTTTTTGTATTCCTTTTAGCGCCAGATTTATCTATGTTAGCGTATGGGATCAATAATCATGTTGGTGCTAACATTTATAATTTATTTCACACATATATCATATCCATATTAATTGTTCTAATAGGTGTCTATTTTAAGATAGATACCGTTATAATGATTGGCTTAATATGGACAGCACATATTGGAATGGATAGAATGTTTGGATATGGATTGAAATCTGAGACGGATTTTAAGGATACTCATATTCAGCGGTTATAATTTGTTTTGAGAAGAGGGGTACGTTGAAGCAGAGAATTGCTATCGAAGAATATAATGTCAAATGGGAAAGTGAATTTAATAAAATACACACTCTTATTAACAATGTAATGGAAGACAGCATTGTATCTATTGAACATGTTGGGAGTACATCTGTTAAAGGGCTTGCATCAAAACCAATACTAGATATTGATATTGTAATAGAAGAGTACGAAATTTTTCATGAGGTAGTAAAAAAACTGGAGAAGATAGGGTACTATCATCAGTTAGAATGGAGCTTTAAAGGAAGAGAGGCGTTTGGAAGAAAGGATACGATCGTTCCATGGAACGAGGGAAATACAGTTTGGATGGAACATCATTTATATGTGTGTGATAAAAATAGTGAAGAGTTGAGAAGGCATATAGCGTTTCGAGATTTCCTTCGTGAACATACTAAAGTAGCTAATGAGTATGGAAACTTGAAGGAAGAGTTAGCAAGAGAGTCGAAAAATCGATCTAGTTATATTGAAGGTAAGACCGTATTTATTACAAATATATTAGAAAAAATAAACTAAGGCAGCATGGAATACATGCTGCCTATTGTTTTGAAATAGAAAGCTGCCATTATAAAACAAATACAAACTGGCCCTGTTGATTGATGCGGTTACTAAATATAATAGGAAATAAAATAGAAAAGAGCGGAAAAGAGGGAGCTTATGTACATACCAAAATATTTCGCAATACAAGATGAAGAGATGAAGTACGAAATAATGGAACAAAATAGCTTTGCGACACTATTTTCTCAACATAACGGAGAACCATATGCAACGCACTTGCCGTTGTTGCTAAATAGGGAAACTCTTACTTTACATGGTCACTTCGCACGACCGAATGAACAGTGGAAAGATATTGGGACTCAGCAAGTGCTAGCTATATTTCAAGGACCACATAGTTACATCTCTCCGTCATGGTATGAAACAAACAATGCAGTACCAACATGGAATTACGTTGCAGTGCATGTATATGGTGAATTAGAAATTGTTGAAGATGAGAAGACATTAGTAGATTCTCTTCAAGATTTAGTAAATAAATATGAAGATCCAGAGAGTACCTACTCACTTAATGATGTAGATCCAAATTATATGGAGGGATTAAGTAAGGGAATAGTTGGATTCAAAATAAAGATAAATAAAATAGAAGGAAAAGCGAAGTTAAGTCAAAATCATTCTGTAGAGAGACGGAATTTAGTTGTGGAGAAACTTGAGAAAGTTGGTAGTGAGGAGAGTAAGAGGATTGCGGAGTTGATGAGAAAATAAAGCCTACATGAAAGGAAAATATTCTAAATAAGCGTATTTAAAAAGACCTTCTTAATTGAAGGTCTTTCATTTTTTAAAGTGCTTTTTCAGTTGTTGTTGAGTTGTAGTCTTTACTTACGTCAACGGATTGAACAAGGTCAGGTCTTTGTGGTGCAGGGGTGTCCCCAATGTTTAATGCTACATATCCTAACTGTGTTTTCGGTGTTTCTGAGGTGAAGCTTAATCCAAGGGTTGTGATGCTAATAACAGCTAAGCCAATGATGCTCAATTTAATCTTTTTCATTATATCAAAGCTCCCTTTTCTTCATGTTTTTTTCTTGCTTGATTGGCCATGTAAAAGTATTGACTAGCTTTTATATGGTCTTCTTTTTCATAAAACATATTTGCTAGAACATCAGTGTACTCTTGTATACATTCCCAAAGGTTTTCTGTTTTAAAGTAAGAAATTCCTTCCAAAATTATCATTTCTAAATCATTTATAGAAGTTTTATTATTTAGTTCTCTTAAAATCATGAAACGATATTGAAACTCTTTGTTTTCTAGTTTATTTGAGATGTTTAATCCTTTTTTTATAAGTTCTTTAGCCTGGGTATATTCTCCAAGCTTGTAGTATTCACGTGCTTCAACAAAAAGTGCTTTAAAGTGATTTGGTTGCTTAGTGGTAACCTCTGAAATATGACGCATTGCTAACTCTGAAAGGTTTTGACTTGCATATAGCCAAGCTAAATTATGTCGTACTCTTAATGATAAAGTCTCCTCTGAATACTTCTGTAGAATATTTAATGCTGAATCAAGTCTAATTTCAGCTTGTTCAAACTGTTTTAAATCAATACAAGATAAACCAAAGATGTTATCACACAAAGCAATATTAATTTCGCAGTTTATATGTTTTGAAAAAATCGCTTTAGCTTCATTTGCAGATTGGATTGCTACTAGTGGTTGATATGTTTGATAATAATAGGAAGCTAAGCGGTAGTTAAATTCAGCATTCTCTAGTTCGTCAGATACGTGTATTAGCAGCTTTTTAGCGTTCTCGAAAAGGTGTTTTGCTGTATTGTAGTTTCCAATAATTGTATTGTGAATAGCTTTAAAAAAATGATAATAATAAGAAAATAGCCCATTCTCTGGAAGTGGGAAAGAATCAATTTTATTAAAATCATCTTTATTAATATTTAAACCATCTGTTAAAATTTTGTATCTGAAATTAAAAAGTGAATAATACAATTGTAGGTTTGTATCTTCTTCTGAGTTAGAGATGATATTTTCAATATCTTTTTTTATTTTTGTTGCATGGGTAGTTTGATGCTGTAACATAGCTCTATACCAGTCATTAAATAATTTTGTAATTTGTTCATTACCTTGTAGTTGAACGTTCATGAAATCCCCTCACTTTTTGAATATTCTTATAAAATATAGTATCAAAAATAAAAATATTTAGAAATGATGTTTTATATTTCTCAATATTTGTTTAACAAGCTTACGAGTAAGTCTATTGGAATAGTGTAGAATTTATTTTGGATTAAAGAAATGGCATCGGGGGATGTGCATTTTAAAGTTTTAGTTGAGTGGGGGGATATAAAAAGGGTGCGTTCACACAATTTATATGAACGCACCTTTTTACATATTAAACAATCAAGTCCCACAAAAAGTACGATAAGGGCGATTCGTCGGTGCAGGCGGAATACAGTATTCTTCTTGATCTGTAGAATACGCATAAGGGTTTGATAAAGCTTCAAGAAGTTTCTCCATTACGCTATAGTCGTCATTTGTAACAGCTGCTTCTAGTGCCTCTTCTACACGGTGGTTCCTTGGGATGATTGATGGGTTATTATTTTTCATCATCTCGTAGGCGTTTTCTTTCGATTCTTCTTGTCTTTCTAATCGAGATTGCCACAGTTTGTACCACTTTTTAAATTCAGGACTTTCAAATAAAGCTGTAGTTTCAATAGTATCAAGTGTTAGTGAACGGAATGTATTTGTATAATCCGCTTTATATTTCTCCATCATTTTTAAAAGTTGCTCAATAAGTGATTGATCTTGTTCCTCATTGCTAAATAGTCCTAATTTCTTTTTCATTCCAAGGAACCAATGGTTTTCATACTGTACGCTAAATTTCGAAATTTCGTCTTGGGCGATTTTTAGTGCTTCTTCTTCATCTTCGTGCAGAATTGGTATTAAAGATTCTGCTAATCGGGCGAGGTCCCATGCGGCCATATATGGTTGATTTCCATATGCATAACGGCCTTGTGTGTCAATAGAGCTAAATGCGGTTCCTTGGTCGTAATTGTCCATAAATGCACAAGGACCGTAATCAATTGTTTCGCCACTAATCGTTATATTGTCAGTGTTCATTACGCCGTGAATAAATCCAACAAGTTGCCATTTTGCGATAAGACTTGCTTGTTTTTTAATGACTTCTTGTAGTAATGCAGTATATCGGTTTTCATGAGATTCAATTTCTGGGTAATGTCTTTTTATCGTATAGTCAGCTAGCGATTTCAGGTCCTCTATTGAACCACGAGCTGCAGCATATTGAAATGTACCGACGCGTATATGACTACTAGCGACTCTAGTTAAAATTGCTCCAGGTAACTTTGTTTCACGATAGGTTGGCTCGCCGGTTGTGACAACTGCTAAACTGCGGGTAGTTGGAATATCAAGTGCATACATAGCTTCACTAATAATATATTCACGTAGCATCGGACCGAGTGCAGCACGGCCATCTCCTCGGCGTGAATAGGGAGTAGGGCCAGAACCTTTCAGTTGAATATCGAAACGCTCACCTGAAGGAGTAATTTGTTCGCCAATTAAAAGAGCACGACCGTCGCCTAACATATTAAAATGTCCGAATTGATGACCAGCATATGCTTGAGCTAATGGATGAGCTCCTTCTGGGAGTGCATTACCAGCGAAAATAGCAATTTCAGCTTCCTTTTTCAGTTCTTCAGGGGTCAAGCCAAGAGATATCGCTAATGAATGGTTTAGTTTAACTAACTCCGGTGAACTTACGGGAGTAGGGGGGATTTCTGTATAAAATGATTGTGGTAAAGTCATATAACTATTATCTAAATTCCAACCTGTTTCATTATTTTTAGTCATTGTATCTCCTCCTTTTTGTATTTTAAATTATGTATTTGTACGTATGTATTCTTTGTAAAGTTAACTAAAAGTATAATACAATATTTCCCCTTGCAATCTATTGTAAGGACTTCATTGTACTATGTCTATTTAACAGCAAATTTAAAACCTCCATTTTTAAAAATGGAGGTTTTATTATTGTTTAATTTTTACAATTATTTTTCCTTTTGCTCTTCCAGACTCTGAATATTCCATTGCTTTTTGCGCATCTTCAAAAGGAAAAACTCGATCGATTACAGGTTTGATTTGTCCAGCTTCAATATAGTTTGCAATAGTACGTAATTGATCCCCGCTTGGCTTCATAAATAAAAATGAATATTGAGCATTATGCTTTTTTTCAAGTGCAGTAAGTTTTTTGCTGGCTAATGAAAATAAGAGAGTTTTAAAGAATCCTGAACCAAATTCTTTACCGAAGCGAGCATTCGGCATGCCTGAAACGGAAACAATGTTTCCTCCCCTTTTTATAATATTGAATGATTTTTCAAGTGTTGCACCGCCGATTGTATCAAATACGGCATCATAATTTTTTAGTATATCTTCAAATTTCTCTGTTTTGTAATTAATAATTTCATCTGCGCCAAGAGACGTTACTAAATTCGCACCAGCTTCACTAGCAGTCGTTGTAACAATGGCACCCATTATTTTTGCTAGCTGAATAGCGAAAGTACCAACACCACCGGATCCGGCGTGAATTAAAATCTTTTGTCCTTTTTGTAATTGCATGATGTCATGTAATGCTTGATATGATGTTAAGCCAACGAGTGGAATCGAAGCAGCTTCCTCAAAACTTAAATTTTTCGGTTTTAAAGCTATATCATCTTCATGAATGGCTATATACTCCGCGAAAGTACCAATCTTATTTTTTCTTGGACGAGCATATATTTCATCACCAACTTTAAAACGAGTTACTTTTGATCCAACCTTCGTGATGACACCGGCAAAGTCGTTACCAAGGATTAGGGGCATTTCATATTTTAGTAACATTTTTACTTTTCCGTCGCGTATTTTAAAATCAATTGGGTTAATGCTAGCTGCATGAATTTCTGCGAGCACTTCATGTTCATTTATTTCAGGAGTAGGTACTTCTGTCATACGCATTGGAACTTTCCCGTACTTATCAATTATCATTGCTTTCATTTCTTATACCTCCACATTTCAATAAAAGTTGTGCAATAGCTTTTCAATATCTAATACAAGATTTTTTAATAAACTTAATTTTGTACGTATATCAATATAATAAAAGTTTTTTGTACCTTCTTTTCGCATTAAAATAATACCGGCTTCTCGTAAAATCCTAAGGTGATGCGATACCGCTGGTCGAGACAGGTGTGTTTGCTTCGTAATTTCTCCTACACGTAATCCTGTTTGACATTCCGTTTCCATGAGAACTAACAAAATAGCTTGACGTGTTTCATCGCCAATTGCCAATAATACTTTTTGAGAATCAATAAAATCTTTTTTTATAACATTTAATTGTTCTTGTTTATTCATTTCAATCACTTTACCTCCAAAAAATTGGTCGAAAGGTTTAAGATGATGAACCATTATATCGATACGGTAATGCTACATGATTGTTGTATGAGCTGCAATATTGGGAAAGAAAATCGAGACGAATGAAGTTTTATGATTTGAAAATGCTAGGGGATAGAAAAGGATTACATACTAGAATGGTTGAAGTTTTAAAAATAGAAAATAATTTCATAATATGTTGTTTACTGGGGATAAAGGATAAAGATTTTAAAAAAATAAGCGGTCGTACCCTGAATAACTTATAAGGTTACGACCGCTTATCATGTTTTTATTATTTTGGTGTCTAATAAAAGTGAGTTGTTTCGTTTTACTCTTTCATTCACGCATAATTCAAACAGATTATAGATGTATGAAAAAGTAAAAGTAATTTGGGGCGTAATCTATCTATATGATAATTTAAAATGAAATATAAGTCTATATCTTTGTTGTTTTTTTGATTATATTTATATCACTGAGCTCAGAACAATGATGTGGAGGATAAATATATGAAATCGAATGATGTACCAGTTTTAATTGTTGGAGGGGGATTATCAGGGTTAGCGTCTGCGTTATTTCTTGCCAAACATAATATTGATTATTTATTGATTGAAAGGCATCCGTCTACTGCAATTCATCCAAAAGCAGGTGGAATCACTTTTCGTACGATGGAGTTATTTCGAGAATTAGGTTTAGAACAAAGAATTAGATCGGCGGGTAAAGCGTTAGGAAATTGCCGTGGAAGAATAGCAGTTCATACAATAGCTGATGCGAATAAAGAAGAATTGGAACAAATGAGAGCGACGCAATACGGAAACGATGAAGAGTTACTTCAAAAAATAGAAAAGATTAGTCCATCAAAACAAACTGCGTGTTATCAAATTATTTTAGAAGAGATGATGTTACAAGAAGCGAGAACATTAAGCGGAGAATTATCTTTTTATCAAGAATTAGTTTCTTATGAACAAAATGAGCACGGGGTAATAGCAACGATTCGGAATCGCGAAACGGAAGAAGAAAGTATTATTCATTGTGACTATGTAATTGCAGCGGATGGAGCGAAAAGTAAAATACGTGAGCAGCTAGGGATAAGTACGGAGGGACGAGGTACAATCGGTGGCTATTATATGAATATATATTTTGAAGCGGATTTAAGCGAATTTATACAAGGAGATGCATTTGGTTTTTCTATGGTACTTCATGCGGAAGTTCTTGGTGCGCTTATTCCAGTTGATAACGAAAGAAGGTGGATTTACCATGTATCCTACGATCCATTAAAAGGAGAGGGGCCAGAGGATTTTACTATAGAACGTTGTAAACAAATTATCCAAACCGCAATTGGAAGCACAAATGTTAAGTCAGAAATAGTAAGTGTTTTACCGTGGGAAGCGACTGAAAGTACTGCTACAAAATTTCAAGATAATCGCATTTTTTTAGTTGGTGATTCTGCACATATTATGCCGCCAACTGGAGGTTTCGGTTCAAATACAGGAATACAAGATGCGCACAATCTTGCTTGGAAATTAGCAGCTATTTTAAAAGGCAAGGCAAATCCAAAATTGTTAGAAACATATTATGAAGAGAGATATCCTGTTGCAAAATTAACGACAGCTTATGCAAGTAGTTTACTGTTTCGTGCTGCGAAGAGAGAGGAAGGCAGTTTGAATAATATGGATGGTTTAGCTGTTACAGTTGGATATCAGTATTGTTCAGAGGCGATTATAGATAATTCAGTCACTCCACATAGAATGGATAGCATAGAGTTGAACGGAAGACCTGGAACGCGAGCGCCACATTTATGGGGAACGTATGAAGGAAAGGAAGTTTCTATATTAGACTTATTCGGTAACAGTTTTGTATTACTTACAAGAGTAGAAAATAGTTCTTGGGCTGAAGCAGCACATACTGTTTCAGCTAAATTAGGAATAAATATAAAAGGGTATCGTGTTGGCTTAAGTGGAGACTTTATTGCTCCAGAAGATATTTTTAGCAAATTATATGGTATAGGGAATGGAGGTGCTGTATTAATTAGACCAGATGGCTTTATCGGATGGCGTTCGGAAAAAACGGTAGTAAATCCAGATATAGTATTGGAAGAGGTAATGAGAAATTTATTATGTGATTTTTAAGTAACTACGGAAATATTGTTTTATGTGCTTCACTGTACTGAAAAAAACATTCACAAATTTCAATAGGTTTGATATGATTAAATTCGACAAGTTAATAGAGGCCGGAGATATTTGAGAAAAGCCATAAATTTATTTAGGGATACAGGAGTGTAGCCTAAATAATTTATGGCTTTTTTTATTGAATGAACCGTACAAAATAGGGAGTTACATGTGAAAAGGAGGGCTATAGGAATTAAATAGGATAATACTAGTTTTCTATATTAATAATATAGAGAAAGTATATTTGTAGGAGTGGAATTTTAATATAGGTTTATAAAAATAATGAAAGTGTGTCTTCTATTTCGTGTAAATCTCATTAGCTTGTTGAAATTTGCAACGTAGGAAGGGTTAGAAGGATGAGAAAGATTATTAGCGTTTTAGTTATTTTCTTTATGACGGGAAGCATCTTTGCTGGGGGAGCTGTTCATGCAAAGGCAGAAGGAAAGCATGAGGGGAATGCGAATAAGTTTTTAAATATTGCACATCGCGGAGCAAGTGGACATGCACCTGAGCATACTTTTGCTTCTTATAATCTAGTGAAAAAAATGAAAGCGGATTATTTAGAGTTAGATATCCAATTAACAAAGGATGGCCAATTAATTGCAATGCATGATACAGCAGTTGATCGCACTACAAATGGAACAGGCGAAGTACGTGATAAAACGTTAAGCGAAATAAAGAGTTTAGATGCAGGATCATGGTTTAATAAAGCGTATCCAGAAAAGGCTAAGCAAGAGTATGTTGGGCAAAAAGTTCCAACTCTTGAAGAAATTTTTCAAAAGTATGGAAGAAGTATGAAGTATTATATTGAAACAAAATCACCAGATGTGTATCCAGGAATGGAAGAGAAATTGTTGGCGTTGTTACAAAAATATAATTTAGTAGGTCAAAACATGTCTTCTAGCCGTGTTATGATTCAATCATTTAGTAAAGATAGTTTGAAAAAGATTCATAGTATGAATGAAAATATTCCGTTAGTTCAATTGCTTTGGTATTATCCAAATGAAAACAATGAAATTGTCGAATGGTCTGGCATTACACATGAACCGAAAAGTGTAACGAATGATGATTTTCAAGAAATTAAAAAGTATGCAGCTGGTATTGGACCAAACTTACGTAATGATAACGGAGAATTAATTATTGATGAGTCATATATGAAAATGGCTAGGAAAAATGGACTGTTAATTCACCCTTATACAATTAACGAGAAACCAGATATGAGACTGTTAATCAAATGGGGTGCTACAGGAATGTTTACAAATTACCCGGATCGATTACATAGTGTATTGAAGGAAAAATAAGTGGAAAAGGGTATACCAGTGTTTTAGGTATACCCTTTTAATTTAACTCCCCGATAAACAGAATCTCTTTTTCATAGCATTCATCTAAATCATAAATAATTTCTTGAAAGCGAAGTGTTTGGAAGGAATGATAAACTGAAATTTTCCATGTCTCCCAAAAATCAATTTCATTTGAAAGAAGAATCCATTTTTGAAATTCACTATTTCTATTAAAGAAATTATGAAAGTAGTCCTCATTTTTAAATATAATGATTTGCGAATCACACAAATTATTTATAGAAATCAAAACAACAACTCGATATGTATATGTATCGCTCGGTTTCATATTTATTAAATGATTTGCTTGATTTAATAAGGTTTGAATACATAATCGCTTTACTTTTCTAGGTGTTTTACGAGAGTCAATAAAAGCTTGCGAAACTGGCAATAGCATATTCCAATATTCATCGTTATAGAAAGTAGAAGGGAACGTTTTTGTATGTTCCTCAATTCGTTTTATCATAGTGTTTGTTTTTCGTTTCATACCACGTATTTTCTTTTCACGCATTGAGAGTCATCTCCATAAATTTTTGTAATGCAGCAGAGTGATATATATCTTTTCTAGTAATAAAAGTAGTAGGAACTTTTTTGAAGCTATTTGGCAAAGGGTTGAATGATATGTCATGTTGATGACCATTTAAAATAGACTTCATCATAATTGCTACGCCCATACCTGATTTTACACATGCGAGTATCGCTTCAATTGTTCCAAACTCTAATACTCGTTTAGGTGAAATTCCTTCTTCTTGAAGCCAATTTTCTAATAAATTTCTATAATAGCACCCGTGACTAAATGCAAGTAAATTCATGTCTCCTATGTCTTTAAAGGAAGATAAAGGCTTTTTGCTAATGAGAACTAATTCTTCTTCACGAAATATATTTGTATGAAGTTCAGAATGCTGAGTAGAGCCAGCTATAAACGCTCCATCCAGTTTTCGTTCTAATACAAGTCTAATCAATTGTTCCGTCGTATTTGATTCTAAAATCAATTCGACTTTTGGGTATTCCTCATAATAGGCCGTTAATATAGATGGAAGTCTTACAGCGGTTATAGATTCTGTACATCCAATTTTTAAAGTGCCTCTTGGTTCGATCCCATTACTTTGAACTGCTTTAACAGACTGATTCATTAAGTGGATAATTTGTTTGGCGTATGTTAATAAAATCTCACCGTTAGAAGTTAAAGTTACACCTTTTCCGTTTCGGTAAAATAAAGGCACACCTAATTCGTTTTCTAGTTGTTTCATACGCATTGTCACGCCAGACTGTACATAGTTTAAATTTTTAGCTGCGTGAGATATGTTTTTTTCTTTCGTAACTTCGTAAAATACAGTTAAATCTTTTATATCCAAGTATCATCCCTCCAGAAAAGGTATCATTTTTTTTGATGGATCACATGATAAATCTTTATTTTATATGATATCAGAACTTTCATACAATGGAAGGGGATGGAGGGATTATTGTGTTAATGGAAGAAAGGGTGAATAGTACTTATAAGTGGGTTATGTTAATTTTTGCGACGGTTGCTCAAACTACAGCGACACTTATAACGTATGGTGTTGGAGCGTTTGCTTTATTTTGGAAAGAAGAATATGCACTTACGAATACGGAGATTGGATTGTTAGTAAGTGTTGTAAATATAGGACCGCTATTTTGTATGCTTTTTGTCGGGCGGCTACTTGATCAATACAATGAAAAGTTGTTAATTTCGATAAGTTCATTTTTACTAGGGGGTTCGTTTTTACTGACTAATATGGTCAATGGATTTAATGGGTTACTCTTTGTACTTTTATTAGTAGGAACGTTTTATAGTGTTTCGCAGCCAGGAGGAAGTAAGGTGATAATGAAGTGGTTCTCAAAAGAAAATCGCGGGTTAGCGATGGGGATTAGACAAGCCGGTATACCGATTGGTGGTACATTAGCGGGAGTATTGATCCCGTTTCTTACAATAAAATATAATATGGCCTATGCGGTAAATAGCATTGCATGCATTTGTATAATTGGAGGGTTTTTATTTTTTATATTTTATAAGGAACCATATATTCAAGAGAAAGTTAAACAAGAACGTATTAAACTTTCTTTTTGGATGCAGTTAAAAGAAGTGATGTGTAAAAAAGAGTTATATGCAATTTATATAACTGGCATTTGTATGATTTCATTGCAAATGGTGTTAGTTGGACACTTTATAAAATTTTTAGTATTGGAACAATCAATCACACCAATTTTAGCCGGAAAAGTATCTTCCGTTATGTTCTTTTCTGGAATGGTTGGTAGGGTTATATTAGCAGCTACTAGTGATTTGTTTTATAAGGGAAATCGGCGTACCCCCTTATTTATAACTGTTTGTATTTCTATTTTCTTCATTCTAATATTAGTAATGAGCATACATACAATAACTAATGTATTGTATGGTGTAAGTGCATTGTTAGGGTTCTTTTCAATTGGATGGTTTAGTCTTTTTATAGCTGAAGTTGCAGAATCAGCAAGTGAAGAATCAGTAGGGATGACAGTGAGTTTTGCACTTACATTAAATCAAATCGCTATTATTGTTGCGCCTGCTTTATTCGGTTATATTGTAGATGAGAAGGGATATACGTATGCGTGGTTGTGCATAGTTGTATTACTAACTATTTCAGCGGTTAGCTTATATAGGAAGTGTAGAAAATGAAGGAATGTTAGCAATGTAAATTTTTTATGAAGAAAGTCTAAAGAAATGTTGAATGAGCGACATTTCTTTTTTTATTTGTTGTATAATCAAAATGTAAATGAGATTCGTTTTCAATTTCGTTCATTACCTCTTTTGAAATTACCTGTAATTTTAGCCATAATTAGCTGTTTTTCTTTATTGTTATTTGCATGATTTATTTTATTTAAAAATTTTTCAGCATCATTTCCTTTTAATGTGATGATTTGTTTTCCGTAATATTCAATTAATATCATGTTGTTTTTTGTTATCCGATAATGAAACATCTTATCATCTAAACGATTGCGTTTATCGGTGTTTTTCATATTACATCTCCATTCTTTTTAGTATGTAACAAATGTTACAAAAGAATTTGAAATTATAGTGTAATGCATCCGATTGTATGTTGGAAATTTTGCAAGAAAGAAATACAATAGAGAGTAGTCAAAATCGAAAATGAGAAAAAGGAATCTAGTTTTAACAGAGTGAATATTAAATAATATTATAATATACTTGATAATTAAAAGATATAAAATAGAATGGATATACGTTAAGTGAAACTAGATAAAAGAGGGTTCCTAGTATGTTAAAGAAATGGTTAATCATTTTCTTTATTTTTGCTGTTTTTTGTGGAAGTGTTGTTACACTGATACATGCAAATAAAGGAAAAAAATATGATGCAAAGGCATTTTCTAATGTAAATAGTAAGAAAAAAGATGTTAAGCAGGAAGTTGATGCGAATGAGAAAAAGCGTTATGAAATTGCAGCTGGAAAACTAGATCAGTACTTAAAAGATAAAGGATTTAATGGGAGTGTTCTTGTAGCAAGTAAAGATCATGTCATTTTACGAAAGGGCTACGGCTATGCGAATGTGAAAGATCAAGTATTAACAACGCCAAGAACGAAATATCGCATTGGGTCTATTACGAAAACAGTTGTTGCAATATCTATTATGCAACTAAAAGAAAAAGGGAAGTTGAACATTGAAGACAATGTAAATAAATATATCCCATCGTTTCCGGCAGATAAAAACATTACGTTACGAAACTTGTTAACACATACGTCTGGATTACCAGAACAGGGACAAGGTAGTGTTGACGCAGCATCACGGTTAAAATTAGTAACGTGGATTGGGGCACAAACGTTACAATTTCCAGCAGGGACAGGCTGGAAATATACAGATTATAATTATATGGTGCTTGCATATATTGTAGAAAAAATATCGAATAAACCACTTGCTGAATATGTGAAAGAAAATATTTTGACTCCTGTTGGAATGCATGAATCTGGAATGGGCGCAACACTCCCAGAAGATATTTTCTTAGCAGAAGGGTATACGAAAAAAGATAATAAGTTAATAGCCACGCCTCGCTTAAAAATGAACTGGCTGTATGGTTGTGGTGAAATGTATACGACTGTTGAAGATATGAAAAAGTTAGATGAAGCTATTATGGATGGTAAACTACTTTCCAAACAAAGTGTATCAGATATGTTTTCTGCATCACCTGCAAGAAAATATGGATTTAGTTTCTATATTTACCCAGATTATTATCATAACCACGGTGTATTAGCTGGCTGGAACACTTTTAATAATTTTAACTGGGATAAACGAACGTTTGTCATATTATTTTCTAACGTCCAAAATGGTATGAATGATGCATTTAATCAAGAATTTAGGAAAATGGCGAATGATTTAATAGAAGGAAAGTAATTATAAAAAAATCGGTATTGATATGTAATTATCAATACCGATTTTTTTATTTTGTAAAGTTTTACTTACTGAATAAAGTGAAACTTTAATCAGCAGGGCCCCACCTAACTTCTTTGCTTTCGCTGAATTTTGAGGTGGGGGTCTTACTGCCCACAAATAGCGGGATAAATAGGTGAAAAAGGTGATTGGCATTTGAATAAATCTAAATAGGTCGTTAAATGCTAAGTAATGCAAAGAACAATTGGTAATTTTTACATTGATAAAAAAGCTTGAGCTTCACACTATGTGAAGCTTTACAGTATTGGAGACAAGAACAGGAGGTTGAAAAAATGAAAAAAGCAATAAAGTTTTGTTTAATAGCTACATTATCTACAACAATTATTAGTGGATGCTCTTTTGAGGGTAACAATGAAAATGTTAAAGGGAAAGAAGGGGAAAAAGTAGAGGTACAGAAAAATGCTGGGAAATATACGATGCCAGATGAAAAAGATAAACATGAAGGTACATGGCTGCAATGGCCACATGAATACACATATGGTGAAGAGTATAAGAAGGAAGTTGAACCTATTTGGGTTAAGATGGCAAGTGCTTTAACTGAGGGTGAGAAAGTCCACATTGTTGCATATGACCAGGAAGAAAAAGAAAGAATCAATAACCTTTTAACAGATGAAGGGTTAAATATGGAGAAGATTGATTTCTTTATCGCGCCTACTGATGATGTATGGGCAAGGGACAGTGGACCAATTTTTGTTTATGACAGCAATAAAAATCTCAAAATATTAGATCCAGCATTTAATGGTTGGGGGAAGAAAACACCTTATAAAAATGATGCTCAAATACGTAAGAATGTGAGTAAACAATCAGGAATTGAAAGAATTGATTGGGGGAAATTTGTCCTTGAAGGCGGCGCAATTGAATTGGACAGCAATGGGACTGCGTTATTAACTCGAAGTGCGGTAACGAATAAAAATAGAAATCCTGATTTATCAGAAAAGGAAATTGAAAAATATATAAGTGACCTTGGGGTATCAAACTTTATTTGGTTAGACGGAGTACCTAATTTAGATATTACGGACTTTCATATTGATGGATTTGCTAAATTCCATAATAAATCTACCATTGTAACGATGAAAGAAGATGACCTAGCCGAATGGGGTTTATCTAATAAAGATATGGATACATTGTTAGATGCAAAAAATGCTTCAGGACAGAAATATAAGTATGAATACTTGCCGCTTAGTAAAGAAAAGGTTGCTTTAGAAAATGGAAAAACTCTCGATTATAAGGGGTCGTATATCAATTATTATATCGGAAATACAGTTGTATTAGTGCCTAATTATAATGATCCGAATGATAAAATCGCAAACGATACGATTCAGAAGTTATACCCAGATCGTAAAGTAGTCGGTATTGATGTGAGAGAGTTGTATAAAAACGGTGGTATGATTCATTGTGTGACACAACAACAACCAATTGCATTGAAGTAATTAATTGTAATTTCGTTGTGCTGCTATATAGACAAAATAGGTGAAATCTTATCTTTACCTATTTTGTCGTTCCTTATTATTTGTAAAAATAAAATTTAAATATAATGATAATCGAATTATAGTGTATGTTCGCTTTTCGTTTTATATGGTAAAGGAGAAAAATGTTTGTGTTAAAGAATTTTAAAATAGTGTTTTCGTATTTCCCTATCGTTTTACAGTACATTTTAAATGTAGCTTTAATTTGCTTAGGAGTTGTTCTAAGTGTGTTTCTTATGAAAGAAGTCATTCAGTTTAAACAAGAACTGAAATTGGATGGTAATGAATCTAGTTATCATTTAATTGATAGTATCGTCGTATTCTTTTTGTACTTTGAATTCATCGTAATGATTATAAAGTATTTTCAAATGAATTTTCATTTTCCATTACGATATTTTATATATATAGGTATAACAGCTATTGTTCGTCTTATTATTATAGATCACGATAGTCCGTTAGATTTATTGTTATATGCCTGTGCAATCTTTGTATTAATTAGTGCGTTGTTCATTGCAAATTCTAAAATGATGCGTCGTGATTTAGAATAGTGGACATTTGTTGTTGAATTAAATAAGATATTTTATCTTTTTGAAAAAAGGAGTAACGGTATTGAAAGAAATAATCTTAACCAGCCTCATAATGATAGGGTTTATGATTCTATTATTTAATTGTATACTTTCATAATTTAAAAGAATAAAAGGTTAATAGAGAAAGAGGTTTTTGTAAATATGGTTCATTACAATAATCAAAATAGTTTACATCAAATATTTACATTAAAAGGGACAATTATAAGAGATATTTTCCCGCAAATCGTATTATATACGTGTATTTCAACAATAGTAGCTGTAATTAATTATTACTATGCAGAAATAAATATAAATCAGACTCCTTGGGTAATCGTCGGAGGAGCTTTAGGATTACTATTAGTGTTTCGTACGAATACTGCCTATGATCGGTACTGGGAAGGTAGAAAGCTCTTTGGCACGATTGGTGCTTGTACTAGAAATTTAGCAATTAGTTTTTTATGTCATTGGGATTCTAAAGGGAAGAGTATGGAGCAGGAAAAAATAAAATTTTTACATTTATTAATTGCATTTCCAAAGTTAGCGAAAGGACACTTGAGAGAGGAAAAAGATCTATCTGAAGTGAAATCATTGCTTGCTGTCTGTTCTGAGAAGGAAAAAGCATTTTTGGTTGAGTCCAATCATTTACCGATTAGTATAGTTTTTATGTTGAAAACTATACTATCAAAAGGTTTGAAAACGGGGCAAATTCATCCAAATGCGATAATTAGTATGGAAACAGATTTGAATACGTTACTTACATCTGTGGGTGGATGTGATCGTATCAAAACAACACCTATTCCTTTTGCATATTTTGCTCATATAAAAATTTTATTGATTATATTTTGTGCAACTTTACCGATTGGTCTTGTTGATAGTCTCGGATGGTTTACAGTACTTGCGACTACGTTTATAAGTTTTGCATTCATAGGTATTGAAGCAATAGGGGTTGAAATTGAAGATCCCTTTGGTCAGGATCCAAATGATCTTCCGCTAGAAGGAATTTGTATAGGAGTAGAAGCACATTTAGTGAATTTATATAATCAAAACGATCTATTAGAAGTAATGGGTTTGAATCTTGATAAAAAAATCATTTAATCATTTATTGTTGTTTTAAAATAGGTTATTTAAAAAACTTGTCAAGAGTCAATTTAAGGCTTAACGTCAGCTTTATATTTTTTATATAAATATATAATATTTCTCCATGCTATAATCCATTCATGAAATATACGCGGTTCATGAGTTGTAATGAAAAGAGAAATGAATTGAGGAATAGTTGGCTTTGTGAAATCAGTTATGTAACTACTATTAAAAAGCGAGGTAAATAATATGGAACAAAAACATAATGGGATTATTTTTACTGCAATACCAGACGAATCGAATGAATATTATCAACCATTTTATGAAGACTTGATTTACTTTAATGAATGTTTAAATGAAAAGAAATCAATTGCAGATCAACTTATATCTTTATCTGTTGAAGAACAAGACTTTCATACGAGCTGTTTTGAGTATGATGATATTTGGCTAAGAGATGTTGCACCGGTTGTCACAAATCATCTAGTTAAATTTAAATATCGACCAAATTATTTGCCAGATGATCAAGGGCGATATTTAGATCAACAGTTTAATAAATGGTTGAAAAAGAATGACTTTGAATATGTGAAATCCCCATTAATATTAGATGGTGGTAATCTTATTTGGAATAAAAAAGATACCGTAATATTAACAGAACGTATATTTGATGATAACGATGATTGGACAGAAGAGGAAATTATTGAGCAGTTAGAATGGGATTTAGATGTGAGCCGAGTTATTATTATTCCTGCTGAAGAAGGGGATGTACTAGCACACGCAGACGGAATGGTTAAATTTATTGATGAACATACAATGTTTATTAGTGATTTTTTAGGGGATCATGAATTTAGATATAGTGTTCAAGAGATTATTCAAGAACAAATGCCAGAAGCTGCATTTATAGTTGTTCCTTCATCATATACAGAGAAAGGACAATATGATCAAGAGATAGCATCAGCAAAAGGGTTGTATATAAATATGTTAGAATCATGTGATGCTCTTTATGTTCCTAAGTTTGGACTAGCTAAAGATGAGGAAGTTTTACGATATATTCAACAGTATACGGAGAAGCAAGTTATTCAAATTCATGTAGGAGAAATATCAACAATGGGAGGCGCAATGAATTGTTTAACGTGGTATTGTCCAAGCCATTTGTTACCTTCAAAAATGAGAAGATTAAAAAATCAGAATGAAGATTTTTCAATGAAGAAGATTTTTGATTGGTTTTAATAAATAAGTAATGAAAAGAAAATCTATTCAAGGAGTATTGATATGTATACCATCGCTGAGTTTTCTCGGATTTGTAAAATGAGTACGCGGATGTTAAGACATTATGACAAAGAGGAGATATTAAAACCGGCATATGTGAATCCGGTTAATGGGTATAGGTATTATGAACAAGGGCAGCTAGAAGTAGCGTTGAAAATCAAAAAGTTAAGGGAGTATAAATTTCCTCTTCCAAAAATTAAAATTGTTTTACAGTCATCAGATCAAGATTCGTTTGTTCAACATATACAATCACAAATTATCGAGTTGTCTCATGAAGTGAAGCAAAATTTACAGGTTATTTCAGAAATGAATGAAATGGTAAAGGTGAATAGTAGTCTAAATATTGCTCGTCATAGAAATTACGATATATTAATGGGAATGAGGAATGAAGTAACGATAATTACTCAAAGAGTAAAAATAGATATAGATGATATGGATGATTATTTTTATGACTTATATGAAGAGGTACAAAAACATAATTTTCAAATAGTCGGTTCACCATCTGCAGTCTTTTATGATGAAGAATATATTCCAAGTAACAGTGATATTGAGTTAAGAATTCCGGTTATGCAGGGGAATGATGAAGACGTAGCACAAGAGTATGAAATGAAACAACTAAGTCCACATCATATCGTTACTACTATGCATTATGGAAGTTACGACTATATAGGTTACGCTTATATAGCGTTAGAAGAATGGATTGAAAGAAATGGGTATGTGATAATTAATTCGCCATATGAGGTTTATATAAAGGGACCTGAATGTGATTGTTTAGCAGAAGAGTATGTGACACAAATTTGTTTTTTAGTTACGAAAATAGAATGAGAATAAGGATTGACATTAACATTATGTCAATCCTTATTCTATGTACGAAAGCAATTTATCATAATAAAAAGGCGAAATAAAGAGTCACCTTATAAAGTTGCTACAAGTAAATGAAGATATTCCTGTTGACCTTAACACGATGTCAAAGTATAGACTGTACGTACATTCATATAAGGGGTGAACACGTATGAGAAATATAGAAAATAGTTTGTTTTATATGCCTGCGGAATGGGAGAAGCATGAAGGTACATGGCTCCAATGGCCACATGATAAAACACATAGAGGTGAAGGTTACAGAGCTAAGTTAGATGATATTTGGACATCGATGGCAAAGGAGCTTCATTATGGAGAAAATGTCTATATTGTTGTATGTGATGAAGAAGAAAAAATACATGTCCAATCGAAGTTAATGGAAGCTAATGTAAATATGGATAAAATTGATTTCTTAATTCAAGAAACTGATGATATTTGGATAAGAGATAACGGACCAATCTTTGTAACGGATAAGGAAGGGAATCGCTGCCTAACGCACTGGATATTTAATGGTTGGGGAAATAAATATCCGTACGAAAAAGACGCTAATATTCCGAATAAAATAAGTGAAATGTATCGCATTCCAAAAGTTGAATCTAGTGTCTGTCTAGAGGGCGGGGGAATTGAGATAAACGGAAACGGGACCTTAATGGCGGCGAAAACGTCTATTATAAATGAAAATCGAAATCCCACACTAAGTCAGAAAGAAATTGAAATGGAGTTAACGAAATATTTAGGAGTAACGAATTTTATATGGATAACTGGTATACGCGGAGAAGATAATTATGATGAAGATACGGATTATCATATTGATGGCGCGGCACGGTTTGTAAATGAAAATACGATACTGTATGAATATGATCCTTTCGATGAAGGAGAGCCATACCTTTTGGAGGCATACGAAAAGCATTATCAAGAATTGCGGCAAGCGAAAAATATAGATGGAAAGCCATTTCAGCTCATTCCAGTACCAGTAACAAGACAAGTGGTAAAAGAAGCAGATTGTAAAGGATCGTACTTGAACTTTTACATTGGTAATGAAGTCGTATTGGTACCTATATACGGTGATGAACATGATAAATTAGGGTTTCAAATCATTGAAGGTCAATTTCCAGGGAGAAGAATTGTCGGTATATATGTTAACGAATTGTATGCATACGGTGGCATGATTCACTGTGTGACGCAGCAGCATATAAAATAATTCAAATAAAAAGCATGCAGAGCATATACTCTGCATGCTTTTTATAATGCTGAAAACTCCTCAACAAGTTGAGTGAATTGTTTCAAGGCACTTTCAATTGGTTCTGGCGTTGTTAAATCGACACCAGCTTTTTTCAGTAGGTTTAGTGGATAATCAGAACTTCCACCTTTCAGGAATTCGATATAATTTTTCTGGACATTCGGATCACCGCTTAATAGTTTATCAGCGATTTGAATGGCAGAGGCGAAACCAGTTGCGTATTTGTATACGTAAAATGGACGGTAGAAATGAGGAATTCTAGCCCATCCGTATTTTACTTCTTCATCAAATACAAGTGAATTACCGTTATATTCTCTAAATAGCTTTTCATAAATTTCACTGAAGACTTGTGCATTTAATGGTTTACCTTGTTCAGCCATTTCATGTGTGATTTTTTCAAATTCTGCAAACATGATTTGTGTAAAGAAAGTACCTTTAAATTTCTCAATAAAATGGTTAATTAAATGGTTACGCACGTTCGTTTCTTTTGCTTCTTTTAATAAATAGTGAATTAATAACACTTCATTTACTGTAGAAGCGACTTCTGCGACAAAGATGGAATAATGCGCAGAAATTCTTGGTTGGTATCCATGTGAATAGTGCGTATGCATACCGTGACCGCATTCATGAGTAAGAGTGAACAGGCTGTTTAAATCATCGTGATGATTTAAAAGAATGAAAGGATGAACACCGTATACGCCAAAGTTATAAGCACCAGAACGTTTTCCTGGTGTTTCTCTTACGTCTATATATCGTTTATCTTTAAAACTTTTTAATGTTTCAATATACTCTTCTCCTAAAGGAGCTAGTGATGCAATCATAATGTCAAATGCTTCACTATATGGAATGTCTTGTTTTGCACCTTCTACTAAATCAACGCCTAAGTCATATTGTCTTAGTTCATCTACGTTTAATTTTTCTTTTCGAATTTCATTGTATGTATGTAATGTTTGAATGTTTTTTTTCGTTGTATCAATTAGGTTTTCATATACTTCTTTCGGAACCATATCGCCAAATAATGATTTCTCTAGCGCTGATGGATAGTTTCTTAGCTTCGAAACGGTAACATTATTTTTAATAGCAGCGGATAAAGTAGATGCGATGGAATTCTTTAACTGAACATATGGTTTGTAATATGCTTTATAAGCTTCTTTACGCTTTTCACGATGCGTATCTTCTATTAACTTTGCATACATTCCGCGTGTTAAGTTCACTTTTTCTCCATCGTCAGTCGTCACTTCACCAAATAATATATCTGCATTGTTTAACATACCAAATGTGTGCTGTGGAGAAGAAAGAGCTTCACCCATCTGTGATAAAATTTCTTCTTGGTCCTTATTCAATACATGTTTTTTATAACGGTATAATTCAAACAAGTCTTCTTTATAATATTGTAAGCCTTCTGTTTCTTCTATGTAAGAATGTAATGTGCTTTCGTCTATGCTAAGTAAGAAGGGGGAAAAGAAAGATTTCGCCGCACTTACTTTCACGTGTAATTGTGATACTTTATCGACAAGAGATTGCGCGTCAGTATCGCGTGTATCAAGGTCAGATTGTAATCGTGCATAAGCGAACATTAAAGATATTATGCTAGAAATTTCTTCACTCTTCGTTAAATAAGCTAATAAACTATTGCCATCGTGAATATTGCCATTAAACTCGTGTAACTCCTTCGTTAATACTTCAATTTTATGAAAATCACTTTCCCAATCTTCAATTGTATGGTAAATGTCTGTTAAATCCCATTTTTCTATATCAGCTACTTGTAATCGATCTTTAAGTTCTGTCATAATCATTTCCTTTCTAAACATGTAGTTATATTTCTATATAACTATGAAATACAACAAATTGCAAAAAATCCCTGCTGAAAATTGAAAAGCCTTGCTAAAATAACAAGGCTTACATACTTATAGTGCAATTCCGAATTTTGAATGTAAAAGGTTTGTATATTGCATGTCTGTAACGGTTTCTTTCGTTTTTTTACCATTTTTCGCTACTGTAAGGCTATCTTTCGTTAAAGAGGCATGCCCATCTTCAGTTAGTTTTACAATAAGAGGTACTTTATTAAAGGGTGATCCTTCATGTTCAACGATAATTTTTTGTGCTGTATTTGCTTTTTCTTCATCCACTTCTTCTATATAAAATGCATAGCCTAACGTCCAATCATCAGCAGAAGATTGATCCAAAAACTCATTGTTTTTCCGCATCTCTAAAATGTAGTTTCCCTTTTCGGTCATTTCTTTACGAATACGATAATCTCCTGTAACAGAGTGAATGACTTCACCTGAGAAAGGGACAGGGGCAAGAGGTAAGTATGATCCGAATCCTACTTCAATTAAATAAAGTTCATTATGATGTGTTAAAACGGTTGCGATATGGCCAGAATCAACAGCCCATATGGAGTTTGCAGCGTTATAAACTGTTCCTGAAACGAGATGAACATCGAATCCAGAATCTTTCAGGAAGTAATACATAGTAGGATTGAGTTCATAACAAAGACCGCCACGGTTATTTACTAAAATTTTCTCTTTCAAATTTTCTTTTGATATTTTTTTAAAATTCTTTTCGAGAATATTTAAGTTTTCAAAAGGAACAGTTTGTGCCATTGCGTACATAATGTTAGATAAATCTTCAAATGAAACTGTGTCTTTTTCTTCTATATATAATCGTGCGAAAAATTGTTTTTGAAAGTCTGTCATAGAAATCCCTCCGTTATGTTTTTATAGGTAAATTGTAAACAATCTTGAATAGGATGTGAAATTAAAACTACGTTGAATATTTGAAGTGAGATTAAAAATAATGTGGGAGAGTGAGAGATTGCTACTTTACTAACGGAGGAACGAATATTATAATAATTCTGATAAACTATGCAAACGCTTTCTTAGAAGGGGATGATGTACAGATGTTTAAAAGAATAACAATAGTCGGATTGTCAGGTATTTTGTTTTTACCTGGTATATATGGGGAGAGTAAGGCATATGCAGATACAGTTAACAATGGAACGTTAATGCAGTATTTTGAGTGGTACGCTCCGAATGATGGTAATCATTGGAATCGTTTGCGTATTGATGCTGAAAATTTAGCACAAAAAGGAATTACATCTGTTTGGATACCACCTGCATATAAAGGAACTACGCAAAATGACGTAGGATATGGAGCGTATGATTTATATGATTTGGGGGAATTCAATCAAAAGGGAACAGTGCGGACGAAATATGGGACGAAAGCACAATTGAAATCTGCAATTGACGCTTTACATAAGAAAAACATCGATGTATACGGTGATGTAGTTATGAATCATAAAGGTGGGGCTGATTATACGGAAACTGTCACAGCAGTTGAAGTAGACCCGAGCAATCGAAATGTTGAAGTATCAGGTGATTATGAAATTAGTGCGTGGACAGGCTTTAACTTTCCAGGGCGTGGAGATTCTTATTCTAATTTCAAATGGAAATGGTATCATTTTGATGGAACAGATTGGGATGAAGGAAAGAAATTAAACCGAATTTATAAATTTAGGGGCATAGGTAAAGCATGGGACTGGGAAGTGTCTAGCGAGAATGGGAATTATGATTATTTGATGTACGCGGATCTTGATTTTGATCATCCAGATGTTGCGAATGAAATGAAAAAATGGGGAACGTGGTATGCGAAGGAATTAAATTTAGATGGCTTTCGTTTAGATGCTGTTAAACATATTGATCATGCATATTTGCGCGATTGGGTAAATCATGTTAGACAGCAAACAGGGAAAGAAATGTTTACAGTAGCTGAATATTGGCAAAATGATATCCAGACTTTAAATAATTATTTAGCGAAGGTCAATTATAATCAATCTGTGTTCGATGCACCACTTCATTATAATTTTCACTATGCTTCAACAGGAAATGGGAATTATGATATGAGAAATATTTTAAAAGGAACGGTAGTTGCGAATCATCCTACACTTGCGGTTACTCTAGTTGAAAATCATGATTCACAGCCTGGTCAGTCATTGGAATCTGTAGTGAGCCCTTGGTTCAAACCGTTGGCATATGCATTTATTTTAACGCGTGCAGAGGGATATCCTTCTGTTTTCTATGGTGATTACTATGGTACAAAAGGAAATAGTAACTATGAAATTCCAGCGTTAAAGGACAAAATTGATCCGATTTTGACGGCACGAAAAAACTTTGCATATGGTACGCAGCGGGATTATTTTGATCATCCAGATGTAATTGGCTGGACAAGAGAAGGTGATAGTGTACATGCTAATTCTGGTTTAGCAACATTAATCTCTGATGGACCAGGAGGGTCAAAGTGGATGGATGTTGGGAAGAATAACGCAGGGGAAGTATGGTACGATATTACGGGTAATCAAACAAATACTGTAACAATTAATAAGGATGGTTGGGGACAATTCCAAGTAAGTGGAGGATCAGTTTCCATATATGTTCAGCAGTAATTTGGTGATGAAAAAGAAGAGGTAGACTGAAATATAAGTTTTCCTCTTCTTTTTATATTGTGCATATTTATCCCGCTATTTGTGGTCAGTCCGATTGGTGAGGGCTTATTAAAGTTTCACTTTATTTTTCCTGAATTTTTATTGTAATAAAAGAGTTAGTCGACCTTTATAACAACAAGAGAGGCATTGGAATATATAATGTCACCCGTGGCTTCTCTTATTCGTACTCGAAGAACATCCCCTTGATTTAAAGGTAGTAAATCAGTTCTGGCAGATGTAGCTCTTACCCCAGAATCACCACCAACTCGCGTTTCGATTGCGAATTGAATGGAATCGTTTATTGTAAGATTTAATATACTAGACGATATAGCTTGTATTACAAATACAATTGAAAAGGATACAGAGTACACGCCAGTGGTATCAATTGTAATAGAATTATTTAATGGATTTAGAGTAGTTCCACTAGCAGGTCCTGGAATGGTAAAATTAACATTTGTATTAACTACTGCTGAAAAACCGATTCCTACTTCAGAAGTTATTGTTCCAAATACGGGAAGGATCCCTAAACCGGCTGCGCCAGTAGGACCTGTAACCCCGTAGGACCAGTTATTCCGATTCCGGTAGAACCTGTACCCCCAGTAGGACCAGTTATTCCAATTCCGGTAAAACCTGTCGCGCCGGTAGGACCTGTGATTCCAGTAGGTCCGGTGGGGAATGTAAATGGTGGAATTGATGGTAGTGTGGGACCGATTAAATTTGGTTCCAGAGCAGTTCCATGTAAAATACTATATTCTTCACTCATATAGTAAACCTCCTATCATTGCTTGTCATAATTATTAAATGTATCAGGGGAAGGAAATGACATTCGCAATACGGAGGCGCTTCTTATAATTTCTCCTCAGCGAATATAGGTCTAATTTAAGAAATATTGAAGTGTAGAGTTGCGTACTACTGAAGTATGGCACCTTTACTTCTCACGTAACATATAGTATGATGATTTCAATAAATTAGATTTCAATGACTATAATATAAATTAATGAGAGGTGCTTTTTGTGAGTGCGGTAGGTATTAAATAGGAAAAATTTAATGAAATAAATCGGATAAGACCAGGGGATTTTTATGTGCACCATACCCCTAATTTTGTCATGCATTTATTTCAAAACCTATGAAGATACCTACAATACTTTATAAAGCGTGTAATAAGGGACTGCCATCTATTTTTTATGGCTTATTTCCTCATATGTTATTACACATGCCTTGTAAATGTAAAAGCTGCGGTATCCCCCGCAGCTTTTTTGTATATGTTTTTATTGTATAATTATGGAATTTTATATATGGCTCATTGGAATCTAATGAGTAGGTATCTTCATTTATGATAAAAATCAATCATAGTGAGGAGAAACAAAATGAATACGATGACTTTTGAAAAGTTACAGTATAACGAATTAAAGGATATAGTGAAATCTTATTGTGTAAGTGGATTAGGTAAGGAGTTATTAAATAAATTAGAGCCGAGTACGAGTATAAATGTAGTGAGAAATCGCTTGAATGAAACGACAGAAGCACGAGCTATATTAGATGCAGAAGGGCATGTTCCTTTCTTCGGCATTTCTAATATTGCTAGTACAATTCAAAAATTAGAAAAAGGGATGATTTTAGATCCAGAAGAATTAGTAAGTGTTTCAGACTTTTTACGTGGGTGTAGAAAGATTAAAAAGTTTATGTTAGATAAAGAATTTTTTGCACCAGTATTAGCTTCTTATGCAAATTCAATGACTGAATATAAAAGTATTGAAGAGGAAATTAACTTTTCAATTAAAGGAAATAGTATTGATGTAGCTGCAAGTAAAGAGTTAAAACGAATTCGAAATAATATCGATTCTGTAGATGGGAAAATAAAAGAACGTTTAACGAAGTTTTTAAATAGTAGTGCAAATAAGAAATTCATTCAGGAATTTTTTATTAGTAAAAAGGATGACCGTTATACGATTCCAATTAAATCTTCCTATAAAAACCAAGTTGCCGGAAGTATTATTGAAGCCTCGGCAAAAGGTTCTACTGTATTTATAGAACCGCATACGGTTACGAAATTGAATGCGGAACTAGCAGGTTTGAAAGCAGAAGAAGCGATGGAAGAATATCAAATTCTAGCGACTTTATCAGGAATGGTAGTAGAAAATATTTATCATATAAAAATTAATATGGAATTGATTAGTCAGTATGATATGGTGTTTGCGAAAGCGAAGTTTAGTAAATCGATTGATGGAATAGAACCGAAGTTAAACGATCATGGCTACATTCATTTAGTGAATTGTAAGCATCCGCTTTTAACAGGGCAAGTTGTACCGTTACATTTTAAAATTGGTCAAGAGTATCGTAGTTTAATTATTACAGGGCCGAATGCGGGCGGAAAGACAATTGTGTTAAAAACGATTGGATTGTTAACATTAGCTACAATGTCAGGTCTTCATATTGCAGGAGATAAAGGTACAGAAATCGCTATTTTCGAAAATGTATTCGTAGATATTGGTGATAATCAAAGTATTGAAAATGCACTAAGTACATTTTCGTCTCATATGAAAAATCTTTCTGAGATTATGAGGATGTCAAATAATAATACGTTACTTTTATTTGATGAAATAGGGAGCGGTACAGAACCAAATGAAGGTGCGGCACTTGCAATTTCTATTTTAGAAGAGTTGTACTTTGCGGGATGTATTACCGTTGCGAGTACGCATTACGGAGAAATTAAACGATTCTCAGAAATGCATGATGACTTTATGAATGCAGCGATGCAGTTTAATAGTGAAACGCTAGAGCCGCTTTATAAATTAGTTATCGGAAAATCAGGAGAAAGTAATGCACTTTGGATTGCGAATAAAATGAGCGTAAAAGAACATGTACTGAAAAGAGCGAAAGAGTATATGGGAAATAAAGAGTACGCTTTAGAAAAAGTGAATGAAAGTAAAATTAGAAAACCGAAATTTGTACAAGAAAAAAGAGAATCTCATTATGAGTACAAAATCGGCGATCGTGTGAATTTATTGGATCATGATGATTTTGGTATCATCTATAAGGAAAAAGATAATTTGTATAACGTTGTTGTATATTATAACGGTGAATTCGTTGAAGTAAATGTAAAACGTATTACTTTAGAAGTAGCAGCGAAGGAGTTATATCCAGAAGGATACGATTTAAATACACTATTTGTTGATTATAAAGAAAGAAAAATGCAACACGATATTGAGCGCGGATCGAAAAAAGCACTGCGTAAAATTCAAAAAGAAATAAGAAAGAATAGAGGATAAGTTAAAATGGTAACGATTAGACAAGAACAAAAAAATGATTATAGAAAAACAGAAGAAGTCGTAAAAGAAGCATTTTTAAAGGAAGAATTTAGTGATAAAACAGAACATGAACTTGTAAAACGTATTAGAGAATGTGACGCGTTTGTTCCAGAGTTATCAATTGTTGCGGTAGATGAAGATATAGTTGGTCACATTATGTTATCGAAAATTACAATAGAACAAGGTGGAACTTCTATAGAATCGTTAGCACTTGCACCAGTTTCAGTTGCTAAGGGCCATCAGAAGAAAGGAATTGGCGGAAAACTGATCACGGCTGCTTTAGAAAAAGCGAAAGAACTTGGATACGGATCAGTTGTAGTATTAGGACATCCAGAGTACTACCCGAAATTTGGTTTTAAGAAAGCAAGTGAGTGGAATGTAAAAGCACCGTTTGAAGTGCCTGAAGAGGTATTTATGATAATGGAATTAACAGAAAATGCTCTTGAAGGTGTAGAAGGAATTGTACAATATTCGAGTGCTTTTGCTGAGTAGGAGTATCGGATAAGAAATGTAATCGTAAAAGATGCTATCTTTTTGTATGGATATATAGAAAGATAGCTTTTTTATTAAGCGGATCTACTGACGTATATTTTGCTTAATGAATAATTGAGGTGGTAAAATTAATATAGAAATGTAAAGGGAGAGAATAGAATGAAGAATCGAGAAACAGATAGCAATGAGAATGTAGTTACGTTATATGTTACAAGACACGGTAAAACAATATTAAATACGAATCATCGCGCGCAAGGTTGGGCAGATTCTCCTTTGGTAGAAAAAGGTGTTGAAGTTGCCACAAATTTAGGAACAGGATTAAAAGATATTCATTTTATGAATGCGTATAGTAGTGATAGCGGCCGCGCAATTGAAACTGCTAATTTAGTATTAAAATATAGTGAGCAATCAAAATTGAAACTTGAGCAAAGAAAAGATTTGCGAGAATTAAATTTCGGTATTTTTGAAGGTGAAAAACTTGAGAATATGTGGGATGTGGTTGGAAAAGCTGCAGGCGTTGCATCACCAGAAGAACTTATGAAGTTTTCTATTCAAGAAGTGATTAATCTTATTAGAGCAGCAGATCCTACGAAACAGGCGGAAGATTGGAAATTATTTTCTACTCGTATAAAAACAGAGATAGATAAAATTAGTGAAGAAGCTGCTGGAAATGGTGGCGGTAACGTTTTAGTTGTCGTTCATGGGCTTTTGATTACTACTTTAATAGAAATGTTAGACAGTAGCAAAACAAAACTTGGAGTGGAAAATGCTAGCGTGACGAAGATTGTATATCAAGATGGAACATACACAGTCGAGTCGGTTGGAGATATGAGTTATGTTGCAAAAGGGAAAGAAAGTGTTGAAATATAATACTATCTCAAATAGATATAAGAAAAGGAAGTTAGTAAAATCTAGCTTCCTTTTTATTTTTTAGTGCATCATTTATAAGGTTATATGGGATATTATGATGATTATTTTCTATTGTGTAGAATGTTTCTTTGTTCAACAATTGGGTCATTTAATTGAATAAGGGCGTATTTTTTTGAATAGGACCACTTTGTTAAAAAGGATACATCCAATTTTTAGCGAATACAGGGTTATAAATAAGAAAAAGTGGTGAGATAAATAGGAAAAGAATGTAATTCCTTTTTGGACAATAAAACAGAAAAATGTATAATTAACAGGCTTCAGAGCTCGGGTTGTGTTTTTGCAGAAGAAGAGACCCGGTTACTTATTTCAGCAGCCCGAACTCCAGAGGACCTCAAGAGAATGGTGGAAATGCGAGCCGATGGTTTGCCACTTGAATATGTTATTGGATACGCAGAATTTTGTGGGTTGCGGATAGAAGTGGACCGGGATGTTTTCGTACCTCGTCAACGTACCGAGTTTCTTGTTCACCAAGCAGAAGCTCTGTTATGCTTTGGTGATATCGTCGTTGATCTATGTTGCGGTTCAGGTGCTGTGGGTGTAGCTCTGGCGGCAGCTTTAGGAAGAGTTGAATTGTATTCGGTTGACATTGATCCTGTCGCAGTACGATGTGCTAGCCGCAACGTAACAAATTTCGGTGGCCATGTTTTTGAAGGTGACTTGTATAAAGCTTTGCCTCACACACTTAAAGGCCATGTGAACACCCTAGTTGCAAATGTACCTTATGTTCCTACCGAGGCAATAAAGCTGCTTCCACAGGAAGCCCGCCTACATGAACCGAAAATGGCGCTAGACGGAGGAGAGGATGGACTCGACATTCAGCGAAGAGTAGCAAAAGAAGCATTTCTCTGGCTCGCACCGGGAGGGCATCTTTTAATAGAGACTAGTGAAATGCAGGCAACTCAGACCGTTGAAATCTTTGCTGATGCTGGGCTTACTGCGAGAGTGGCTAGAGACGAGGAATTAGATGCTACTGTTGTTATAGGATTAAAATCTAGTTTTTAGCTTAAATCGGTACGTAGCCTTATTCATAAATAAAAATGATAATTTTCTAGCAATATACAAATAAAAGAACATATGCAATTAAAGGGCGTTTTAATTGCGCAAGGAGCTCAAAATTTATTCAAAAGCTATACTGGCCCGTTATTTGAAGAAGAAAGGAGATAACATATTAGTCATATAAAATATGTTATCTCCTTTCATTTATCAATTTTTTTCATTTAGGTCTTGATAAAGCTTCCTTTTTTATTGGAACGATTATGGAATTAATAAAATCTTCCCAGTACTTTTTCTGCTCTCTAATAATTTATGTGCAAGAGCACCATCTTGTAAGGCGAATGTAGTAGGACTCGCGATGTTTACTTTTCCACTAGTGATCCAATCGAATAATTGAGTAGAGCGCTGCTTACGTTCTTCAAAAGTAGTAAGCACGTTCCAAAGGTCTCCACCAGTTAAAGTTTTTGAAGTATCCATAAGCATACGCGGATCAACTGGCGCAGGATTACCACCAGCCATTCCGTAAAATACGACAGTACCGCCAATTTTAGTAGCGTTAAAACTTTCCCCTAATGTAGAACCTACTGATTCATACACAACATTTACTCCAGTTCCATTAGTCATTTCAAGTACTTTCATATGCCATGCTTCGGTATATAAAAATACGTGATCGGCACCAGCTAATGTAGCTATCTTTGCTTTTTCTTTTGATGATGTAAGACCAATTACTGTTCCGCCCTGTAGTTTAATCATTTGAATCAGAAGTTGACCAACGCCACCAGCCGCAGCATGGACTAAAGCTGTATCACCTTGTTTTATTTGATAGCTATCTTTCGTTAAATAATGTGCCGTTAATCCTTGTAATAAGACAGAAGCGGCTGTTTCAAAAGAAATAGAATCCGGAAGTAGGATGGCTTTTTCTGATGGAACGGCAACTAGTTCTGCATTTGCAAATGGAACATCAGCAAATGCAATACGGTCTCCAGGGGTGATAGTTGTAACATTAGCTCCTACTTCTTCAACAATACCAGCCCCTTCATAACCTAATATATAAGGCGGATTACCAGCGAGATGATAATCACCGCGGCGTCTATAAATATCAGCGAAGTTTAATCCGATTGCTTTCGTGCGTACTAGAATTTCATTTGGGTTTATGGTTGGATCGTGTATTTCTTTATATTGTAGTACATCTGGACTTCCAAACTGTTCGAAACAAAGTGCTTTCATATGGAATACCTCCATTTTATTGTTTGTCGATGCTCTTTATCATACAATATAAATATCAATAGACAAAGAGGATTATTTCGATGAAATCAATCGAAAATACCGATTGAAAAAGAAGGATGATAAATGGAGATAAAACAATTAATTACATTTAAAGTAGCAGCAGATACTTTGAACTTTACACAAACTGCGAAGAAATTAAACTTTGCCCAATCGAGCGTTACAGCACAAATTAAAACATTAGAGGCTGAGCTCGGTACACCACTATTTGAGAGATTAGGGAAACGTCTTTTCTTAACTGAAGCAGGAAGAAAGTTTCAACTATATGCGGACAAGATAATCGCACTTAGTAACGCAGCGAAGACGGCTGTGAAAGATGATGAGGAAATAGCAGGTACGTTAATAATTGGTGCACAAGAAAGTCAATGTACATACAGACTGCCTTCTATATTAAAGAGGTTTAAAGCACAATTCCCAAAAATAAAACTTATATTTAAACCAGCACATTCCAATAAAGATGCGAAGGAACAATTGATGGAGGGAAAAGTAGATCTTGCATTTATTTTGGATGAGTGTAAAACAGAAGATGTTTTACATGTGGAACCGCTTATGAAAGAAGAATTAAAAGTAGTAGCTGCTCCTACACATCGTTTACTTGAACAGACTACTGCTTCTATAAAAGATTTAGAGAGTGAAACACTGTTACTAACAGAATTAGGCTGTTCATATAGAACTTTATTTGAAGAGCTATTTCGCGGGGAAGACGTATATCCAGCAAATAAAATTGAATTTGTTAGTGTTGAAGCAATTAAACAATGTGTTATTGCAGATTTAGGTATAGCCGTTTTACCAGCGATAGTAGTAGAAAAAGATATACGGGAAGGGACGTTAAAGGAGTTAATGTTAAACGAAACAATATCTCCAATTTATACACAAATTGCTTGGCATAAAGATAAATGGATGACAGCACCACTGCAGCAATTTATTGATGTAACGAGGGAGTTTTTTACAACAGATTAAGTGGAGAAATATTTATTTTATATAAAAGAAAAAATGGCAATTTTGTATAAAGAACCGATGCTTGAATATAACAAGTATCGGTTCTTTATGTTTTAAATATAGAATGCTATAAAATGTGTATTTCTCAACTTTTTTCTTACAAGGATAAGTAAAATTCTTCGTATATTCCAATAATCATAAGGGAATTTACAACATTTATTCGTTTCTGTAAGATGCATCTAGGAAGCGTGAAAGGAGGGCTTACATAGCAGTATAGGTTGTCTTTAGTATATATAATCATTTTGAGGGGGAATTTAAAATGTTTAAAAAGTTAATGAAAGTATGCGTGTTAAGTGCGGCAAGTATAGGTGTATTATTTAGTTTCCAAGGAAGTACATTTGCAGCTACTGATTTAAGCAGTTATTATGACGGGAAAAATCCAGCAACAACGAAAGTATACGGGGGAAGTACGACGTGTGATGCAGATGGATTTAATGCAAAGTCTACAGCAGTTTATGAAGGTAGTAAAAAAGTAGGAACAGTGTATTTACGTTACAGTAATAAATGTCATGCAGCATGGTCTAAGCTTGTTTTAGATCAACCAGCTCCTTCTGTTTCTGGAGGGGTATATGCTTACGCTGTTATTAATAAATATAAAAATGGTGTATTCCAAAAATCAGTAGACTCTAATAGTGGCAATGGAGCAATAAAAACAGGACAAACGAGTACGTATACAGGAATGGTGTTTGATTTAACTGCTGATTTTGGTTATACAGCTGATGCCGAAGCGGTGACGATTAATAATGGTTACGGGAAAACAGCACGTTATTAATAAAGGAGCGAAATGATATGAAACTTTTAAAAAAGACGAGTGCATGTTTATTGCTATCTTTACTCGTTGTAACTAGTATGTTTAGTACGACTAATAGAGATAAAGCATACGCAGAAGACCATTCATATGATGGGAAAAGTCCTTATTATAATAGCTGTGATCAATCCGCAGTAACGAAAGAAAAGAAGTGGATTGATTCAAATTCTTATGTAGAATTAAAATTTAGCACGACGTGTAAGACAGCATGGGCAAAAGTTACTGTAACTCGCCTGGCAATTTATAATAATGAAGCTGATGCAAGGATTGTTAGAAAAACAGATGGAAAGGCATACACTTGCGGAAGTGCTGGAGGAAATGGTGTTGTAAATAAAGGGCAAACATCATGCTATACGCCAATGGTATATGATTTAGATCCAAGAAAGGCACAAGCACAAGGGAAACATGCCATTCCGAATAGTGATGCATATAATTATGCGGAGACTATTTGGTATTGATACGATTATACATGTTTTAAGAGCTGTTATTTGATATAAAAAAAGAAAGAGCCTTACTGCATTTTATTGTGGTAAGGTTCTTTAAAATTGTTTAATAGATTAAGTACATCCATTTACAAAGGTCTGTCTATATAATCGCTTTTAAGTATGGCCATAATAATTTCATCTGAGTATGTATCGTTATAAAATAAAGATTGACGTAAGGTTCCTTCTTTTACAAAACCAACTTTTTCATAAGCTTTAATTCCGCGTAAATTATGGCTAAATACTTCTAACTGTAAACGATTTAATGATAGTTGTTCAAAAGCAAAACTTAAAACTATTTTAATAGCTTCAGTTCCATAGCCTTGTCCTGTTAATGCTATTGAAATCATTGATATTCTGAATCCTGCTCTTTTGTTCTCCTCATCGATATCTAAAATCGACAACTCTCCAATCATCTCGTCAGTACTTTGTAAACAAATAGCGAAATCATAGCGACTTGAATCATTATTTATATGATCTATATGTTTCGTAATTTGCCCCAATGAAAAAGTGGACTTAGTTCCAGTCATATATCTTATTTCATCATCCATTGTACTTTCTAATATAATAGGAGCATCTAGCTGACAAAGAGGCCTTAAATAAATTCTTTCGCTCTCTAATCTCATTATAATTTTCTCCTTTAGTTAGTAATTGAATGTATAAATACTTAAACTTTCTTCAATGAGTTACATAAAAAATATGAATCTTAATTCGATGTTACATGAATTTTATAATGGCATGGTATACCTAAAACAAATAATAAATGTTTTATACACAACAAAATGTATCAACGAGTTTTTAATAGATATTTTAAGCTGAAAAATAAGCATGTATCACTAAACTGCATCGTAGTTCAACAAAAATTAAATTATTTTATCGTTACTTTAAAAGCGCATGTTTTGATCGCTTTTCAAAACAAGCCCTTTCTTTTTATTTATTTATCCCCCCTTAACGGATAGTAAGATTCCACATTCGAATTGCGAATGAAACAGAGTAGGTAGGTGGAAGTGGGCTCACTCTTAAAAGCCTGATTTAGTATGGATGATCCTTTAATGTTTTTGGGATAATTTAACATTAAATATTTTCTTTTATCCAAATTTATGCTGTAATTAAAACAAAGGAGGCAAATAAATGGGGAATGAGATTAAACGATATGTAATATGTACTTTAATATTTACATGGACACTTTGGGGGTTATTAATTAGCTTGATAAGATTAAACATTACGACATTTGGTACACCGCTAGCGATGATACTATTTGTTTTCGGTGGGATTATGCCGGCAATCATTGCGATTAGTCTAAAGAAAAAATATGGATCACAAGAGGAGTTTAGAAGTTTTATTAAAAATATTGTAAATCCTAAACATCACTTTGCATGGTATATTCTAATCATTATTCTAGCTTTTATTAGCTGTTATCTTCCGACAATATTTGGTGGAGCAAAGATGCAAACACCATTATACGTGGCATTACTTAGTTTTCCAATAATGATCGTTGGTGGTGGTCTTGAAGAAATTGGATGGAGAGGATTCTTACAACCTGCCCTTCAGAAAAGGTTTTCGGTATTTTTAAGTACGGTTATTGTGAGTGGTATATGGGCTATTTGGCACTGGCCGTTATGGTTTATTCCAGGCACGAATCAAACTCAAAGGGATTTTATAGCCTTTATAATTACGACATTTGCCGTATCTTTCTTATTAACTACAATTATCAACGCAACTAAAAGTATTTTTATGTGTCTAATTTTTCATGCGCTTCTTAATTCTTTTTGGAGTGTGTACGTGCCAAATGATAAAGTGTTACCAGCGTTTTCAGCTTGTATTTTCGGAATTTTCGTGTTTATTTTGTATACATTCATAATAAAAAGAAAGAACCTCTTATTGATTAGGTAACTGAAATAATAAAAGGAAACATATTAATATATTATTTATGGATATGAAACTAGTTAATAAGAACACGGCACAAACATAATTAAAATATATTACAAGTTTGTGCCGCAAAAAAATTGCAAGACTATAAACAACATCAAAAAGAATGAAGAGCCTTTCCATATATATAAACACTGCTAACGATAGTTATAGGAGTTCATTTGTTTGAACAATTGAATTAACTAAGGTCTGTATCAGGAGGAGTATATCCAAGGTGACGAGCCATAGATACAATTTGTCCTTTATGGTGAAATTCATGCGTCTCCGTATGAGTTAAAAGCCATAGCGGAGTTGTGCTCCAAGGTTCTTTTTGCCATTTCACTTCATTTGCTATATTTTCGAGCCAACGGTCATTGTATTCATCTAAAAAACGTTGTACAGTCTCATCTACTAACTTAAATCTAGCGCGAACTTTTTCCACATCTGCATGCTCAATTTCGTAATCGCTAGCAAATGAAAAATCTGCTCTTTTTTGCTTGAATGCGAATGATCCAAGCCAGTATCGATAGCAATCGGCTACATGAATATGAGTCTTTATAATGCTACCGCTTCCGAAATTCGGAACAGTGCTATGTAATTTTTCTAATGGGATTTCTTCTAAAAATGTGAATAGAGTTTCTCTTGTAGAGCTAATAAGATTATATTGCTGTTTTAAAATATGTAACATGCAAGTACACTCCTCTTTTATTTACATAGTAAGTAATTCTATATTTACGAGGAGTGAACCTTTTTATTATTTTTAATAGGCATATTAGATGTATTTCTTATTTGTTTCTGATAGATTAAACAAGGTCAAACTTTAATAAGTTGAACATTCTTAGTTCATAATAAATTGTACATCAAGAAGGAGAACGATAACATGAATAGACTAGTGGGTTTAAAACAATTTGAAATAACGCGCGGGGCGTTACTTAAATTTATGGAAACGTTAGATGATAAAACTGCAGATACGCAGCCAGAGGGTTTTAACAATACAATTCGTTGGCATATCGGTCACGTGTTAACAGCAGCAGAAGTTTTCATGTTTGGAAAAGAATTCAAACAATTACCAACTGAATATCCAGGTATGTTTGGGTATGGATCACGACCATCTAAATGGAAAACAGAAGGACCATCGTTAGAAGTGTTAACGGCTCAATTAAAAGAACAAGCAAAACGTATTAACGAAATTCCAGCAGAAGCATTTGAAAATAAACTGCCAGAGCCATTCCTAGGATTGGAAACAGTAGGGGAGCTTTACGGTATGATGCTTTATCATGAAGCTGATCATATTGGTCAGATGAAAGCGATGGAACGTATTATTAAGGCTCTTTAGTCTTAATTGCATATAACAAGCAATACAGGTGTAATGTTAAATAATATATACAAAAAAGGTAGATAAATTATTATCTACCTTTTTTGTATAACTTCTTGAAGGATTAGGGATTATCATCGTGATGCTGATGAAGAAGGATAAGAGAATTTTATAATTTTTATGGTGTGATTATTAATTATAGTATTCCTAAATATGGAATATACGTATAATGATAGAGAAGAACTAGAAATAGGGGTGAATACTATGATTACATTAGAGCAAAAGTTGGAGCAATATACACATACATATGTACAGTTAAAGGGAGAACTAAAATGGAAAACGAGTGATTCTCGAACAGGAATGATGATTGCTGCTATGTATGCAGGTAGTGATAAATTGTTTGATCTCGGACGTTTTTTAGAAATTAGTAGTTATATTAAGAATCAGGTAGGGATGTTTTCATACTTAAAGTCTTATCATCGTTTTGTAGTGGCCGCAACATTAGATATTCACTTTACAGATTACAAGGAAGCTTTTCGGACGTTTTTAGATTTATATGAACAATTGGTCACTGGTGGCTTTAGCCGGAGTATATTTACTTATCTCGCAGCAGCTGTGCTTTTAACAGAAGAAAATGAACAGCATGGCACACATATTCAGCGTTCGATGCAAGTATATAAACGCATGAAAAAGGATCACCTCTTTCTTACAAGTACAAATGATTATCCGCTCGCAGTTTTATTAGCAGGACAATCAGAGCGTGTAGAAACACTTATGGACCGAGTGGAACGTCTTTATCAGAAACTAGCGACAGCTGGTTTGCGTAAAGGGAATGATCTTCAATTTTTGAGTCATATTCTTTCACTAAAGAAGGATGTCAGGGAAGAACTATTAGTTGCAAAATGTACAAATATATGGAATTTGTTAAAGCAAGAAAAGGTAAAAGTAAAACAGATGCATTACCCAGCTATCGGGCTACTAGCGTTACTCGAGGATGGAGAAAAAGAGATTCATTCTATTCGATCATTTATTGAAAAATTGCAGGGGGATAAATTGTTCCGTTGGCATACAGATACAAATATTCTTATTGCTATTCAATTGTTCGTAAGTCAGAAAGGTGAGGAAAGTAAAGCTACCAACACAGGTTTACAAACAATGATAGAAGTCCTCATACAAGCACAACAGGCAGCCATGATGGCAACGATTGCCGCTTCATCTGCAGCAACATCTTCTGCTAGTAGTGGTTCATAATTTGTAATTGCTTATGTTCTTGTAAATTATGATGAATCTATAACGAACGGTTTAAAAAATATTAATAAAAAAGGCCCATCACTTTCTAATGAGTGATGGGCTAACTGTTTTTATATAATCAGCATTATCTTTTCGACTCCTTCAAATGTTTGAGCTGCGTAACGATCATTATGCTAATAACAACGAGTAAAAACCAGGAACTAATTTTGCTTAAGTGAACGAGATTCCACGCTTCCTGTTGATTTGGGTATTGCCATGCACCGAAAAATGTTGCGATGTTCTCTGCAATCCGAATAAAGAATCCGATAAGGAAAAAGGAGAGAACGAGTGGCATTTTATATGTAACGCCTTGTAATGAAAATTCTACAAATGTGCGAGAGAAAACAATGAATAATAGTAAAGTTAATATCCATCTAAAGTCGTATGTAAAGTGGTGTGTGAAAAAATTGAAGTAAATCATAGCTCCTAACGGTACGGAAAAAATAGTTTTCGGCCAATGGTGCATTTGTAAATACAATCTTCTCCACGATTGGCATATGTAACTTGCGACACTCGCATACATAAAACCACTGTAAAGCGGAACTCCAAAAATCTTCGAATATGCTTCTTCAGGATAACTACATGAACCGAAATGAACTTTATATATTTCTAGTAAAAGGCCGATAAGATGGAAGACAGTAATTACTTTTAATTCGTCTTTCGTCTCAAGTTCAATTTTGTACATAATCCATTGCATAAGAAGACATACGATGAGTATGAAATCATAGTGGTATAACCCAGGGATAGAAATGATTTTTGAAAGGGCTAGTGTCAAGAAAATAACGACTGGGAATAAGCAGGATAATGCTTGTTCGTAAGTGAAATGTAGTAGTTGTTTTATATAGAACATTGTGTCACCTTCGGTGTTTTTTTGTTAGAAAAATCAAAATAATTAATAAGTATACTACAATTTAAAAAATAATCCAGTAGTCTATTTTGCATGTATTTGTAAGTTTTAGAAGGGAATTGTAATGACTATTTTAATATTGTAGCAAAGTAAAAAAATAGTTGCTATTTAAAAAAGGTGGGGATATAATAGCTAAATGAAAATGATAATTATTATCAATAATGATTACAAATAAAAAATAATTATAAAAAACAACTGAATATAAAGGATGAAATGAAACATGTTACATAAATCTACTGTACATGCTGGTAATAACCGCTGGATACATATTAAGTTCATATGTTTTATGAGCTTAACAATTTTATGTTTAATCGGATCTATATTTTTAGCCATTTCATTTGGTGCAAAGGATATCCATTTACAAACGGTGTGGGCAGCGGTTTTTGATTATAATCCGAAATTAACGCAGCATCAAATTATTTATGAATTAAGGCTTCCGAGAGTAATTGGAGCGGCAGTTGTAGGAGCAGCTTTTGCGGTTGCTGGTGCCGTTATGCAAGGAGTAACACGAAATCCTTTAGCTGATGCAGGTGTACTCGGAATAAATGCAGGTGCGATGTTTGTAGTAGCACTTAGTTTTGCTTTTTTCCCGCATATGCCGTATTCCTATTTAATGATTGTCTCCTTTATTGGAGCAGTCTTAAGTACAGTACTCATTTTTATTATAGGATCAGCAACATCAGGTGGATTAACACCAATGAGGTTAACGATTGCTGGAGCGGTTATGGCAGCGCTTTTACATTCATTAAGTTCAGGTGTTGCGATTTATTATGATTTAAGTCAAGATTTAGCGTTCTGGTACGCTGGTGGTGTTGCAGGGGTTAAGTGGGAACACTTGAAATTTTTAGTTCCTATTATTCTTATAACGATTGTTTTCGCGACAATGCTAGGGGGATCTATTTCACTTATATCAATGGGGGATGATGTCGCTACGAACTTAGGTGTGAAAACAAATCGAACGAGAATATTAGGGATGATTATAGTAGTTATTCTGGCAGGTGTTTCTGTTTCAGCTGTTGGTTCAATTGGGTTTGTAGGACTAGTTATCCCGCATATTGCTAGAAAATTAGTTGGTGTTAATTATAGACTCATTATTCCTATGTCAGCGTTATTAGGAGCTATGTTATTAGTTGTAGCTGATTTAGGGGCAAGAACAGTAAACCCTCCTAAGGAACTTGCGATAGGAATTATGGTAGCTCTTGTTGGAGTTCCGTTCTTCCTCTATATAGCACGTAAAGTTGGGAGGGAGTTATAAGTGAAAGGTCTTTTTAACACGGATAAAAAGAGAGCTATTACTGTAACTACAATATTTGGATGTGTAAGTATCGCTGTAATTTTAATTAGTTTGAATACAGGAACATTGAGTATAGCGCCACTTAAAGTAATTCAAACACTTTTTGGTTATGGTGATTTTGAGAGTGCAACCGTGCTATACGACTACCGTATGCCAAGAATTATAATTACAACGCTAGCCGGTATTGGCCTTGGGATTTCTGGTGCGATTTTGCAAGGGCTATCTCGCAATGCGCTGGCCGATCCTGGTATTCTTGGACTGCATTCGGGTGCAGCTTTCGGCCTAATTATATTTGTTACTTTCTTTCATTCTATTAATGAGAATGCATCGATTTTAATACCGTTATTTACATTTGGCGGGGGAGTATTAGCTGCATTTCTTATTATTTTACTTGCGAGTGATCGGTCAAAAGGTTTGCTTCCTATTAGACTTATTCTCGTAGGTATTGCAGTTTCAGCTGGTTTTAGTGCGATTTCGTTATTTTTCTCGCTCAAGTTAAATGATGAGACATACACATTCGCTTCTAGGTGGTTAGTTGGTAACGTGTGGGGGAGAGATTGGATTCATGTACTAGCATTATTACCTTGGATTTTTGTACTAACCCCGTATGCATGGCTAAAATCTAAAACGTTAAACGCACTGTCATTAGGTGATAGTGTAGCAGCAGGACTTGGTGTTTCTGTTCAAAAAGAACGGTTACTACTTTTAGCTACAGCGGTTGGATTATCTTGCGCCAGTGTATCAATGGCAGGAGGGATTGGGTTTATCGGCTTAGTTGCTCCGCATATCGCCAGAAAGTTAGTAGGTACTACCTATCAACACTTTCTTCCTTTAGCTGGCATTATCGGAATGATTATTTTAGTGCTAGCAGATACGATAGGTCGTTCTATATTTGAGCCAAACTCTATTCCAGCTGGTGTAGTAGTGGCAGCTTTAGGAGCACCTTATTTTCTTTATTTACTTACAAAAACAAAATAAATACTTCAAAGAGGAGAACATATGAAAAAGAAACTTACTATTTTATTTAGCATGATGTGTATTTTAGTATTAGCAGCATGTGGTCAAACGAAAGCTAATGAAGAGGCAACGAAAAAAACGGAAAAAAGTAATGACCCAAAAATTGCTTCAATGTCTATTCATTTAACGAATGATTTACTTGCATTAGGAATTACACCAGTAGGTTCTGTTATTGGTGGAGATTTAAAAGATTTCTTACCGCACGCTAAAGAGAAGTTGAAAGATACGAAGAAGCTTGGTGTTGTAACAGATCCGAATATGGAAGCGTTACTTCAATTAAAGCCAACTGACATTTATATTGATGAAAAATATGCGGGTAAAGATGTAGCGAAATACGAAAAAATTGCGAAAACACATTCTTTCAATTTAGATGAAGGTACGTGGAGAGATCATTTAAAACAAGTTGGTAAACTTGTAAACCGTGAGAAAGAAGCGGATAAATATATTAAAGATTACGAAGAGCAATCAAAACGAGTTAAAAGTTTAATAGATAAAGAGCTAGGTAAGAACGAAAAAGTAATGGCAATTCGCGTTACTGCAAAAGAATTACGTGTATTTAGTACAAAAAGACCGATGGGACCAATTTTATTCCAAGACTTAGGGTTACAGCCTGCAAATGGTGTAGAGAAAATTGATGGAAACCGTCCTTTCGAAGTCATTTCACAAGAAGTATTACCTGACTTTGATGCAGATGCGATTTTCGTTGTTGTAAATAGAGATGATAAAGCAAAAGCTGCATTTAAACAACTTCAAGAAACACCAATTTGGAAAGACTTAAAAGCAGTTAAAGGCAAGCACGTATACATTATCAATGATCAACCATGGCTTGACTATTCTGCTTTAGGAAACAAAATGGCAATGGATGAAGCGGAGAAAATGTTTACGAAATAATATAGTTTTGCTATTAGGAAAGGCCCTCTAAATTTGGAGGGCCTTTCTGTTATTGTTAGAATAAATAAAAAATTATACAATAAAGTTAATTCAATATGGAGGAGATGTGCCAATGTCAGCGCTTATTGTAAGTATCCCGTTTATAAAGCAGTTTATGGAACAAGGGGATAAATAGGCTAAAATAAGTATCCCTGTTACTTAAAAAGGGGGAGTTTGAAATGACAATGAATCTTTTTCGAAATAAAACGATCAAATTATCAGCTAGTAGAGAAAAAGATGCTGAAGTAATGGCTATATGGCAAGAAGATAGTGAGTATTTAAGAAATGTTGATACAGATGTAGCATTCCCGCGATCTTTAAATGAAATAGCAAGTGATGGGTTATTAAAGGGACGGAGATCGAATAGTATATCTTTCATGCTAAGAACAGTTCAAGATGATCGCTTAATTGGTTTTATTGCAATTCATGGCATAGAGTGGAATAACAGAACAGGTTTATTAGCCATTGGTATAGGAGATGTAAATGATAGGGGAAAAGGATATGGGAAAGAAGCAATACATCTTATTCTAAAGTATGCTTTCTATGAATTGAATTTACACCGCATCGGTCTCGATGTTATTTCGTATAATAAATCTGCCATTGCATTGTATAAAAAGATGGGTTTTCAAATGGAAGGCTGTATGAGAGAAGCGGTTCAAAGAGACGGGAAGTGTTTTGACCGTATAATTATGGGGATATTGCGGGATGAATGGATAGAGATGCAAGGTTAGAAAGTACATTCGAAATTATATATGTAGTATGCAGGAGATATAATGGTAATTGGCGAAAATTTACAGTGTACTGATTGAATTTATAAGGAGTCATGCAAAATGAATTTAGAAAAGGCAAAACCAGTAAATGAAGAGGTCGCCGAATTAAAAGAACTTATTAAAGAGTTACACGGAAGTGTACACCAACTTCAAAGTGAAGTGCAGCAACTAAGGCACGAAAGACCAGTTGTTGAAGTGAGAAAAGGTGTTCAATTATCACCAACAATTGTCGGACAAATTGGTGGTATGATTTTAGGTGGTTTAGCAATTATCGGTATATTTTGGTGATGAAAAAAGGTTTGCAGCACGGATGCTGCAAACCTTTTGTATTTGATGATATAATTTCATGCAATATAAATTTTACATTAAATAACGTAAATATATATAAGCATGTGATAACAAGAGTGCAACAATAGTTAATGGTAAACCAATTTTTAAGAAGTCCATATAAGAGAAGCCATGTCCTTCACGTTTTGCAATACCAGCAACGACTACGTTTGCAGATGCTCCGATTAGCGTTCCATTTCCTCCTAAGCAAGCTCCAAGAGATAACGCCCACCATAGCACTTCGATTTGCTGAGAATCGACAGATAGTCCGAGTCCTGTAGCTAAGTCTTGAATAAGAGGGATCATCGTTGCGACAAATGGGATGTTGTCGATTGTTGCAGATGCGATGCCAGATACCCATAAAATAAGTATAGCTGCGAATCCGATGTCACCGTTTGTTACGTCGATTACTTCTTTTGCAAGTGAAGAGATAAGTCCGATATCAATTAACCCGCCAACGAGAACAAATAATCCGGCGAAGAAGAAAATGGTAACCCATTCAACGTGGGCAAATACATCTTCAATATCATGTTCTTTCACGCCGATTAACATAAGAAGTGTAGCGCCTGTCATCGCGATAACAGCAGCGTCTACATGAATAATCGAATGAAGTACGAAGCCTAAAATAGTTAGTCCTAAAATCGAAATAGATTTTAAAAGGAGGCTTTGATCTTTAATGTAATCTTTTTCGTTTAATGCCATTAGTTTTTCGATTTGTTCAGGTGTTGTTTTTAGTTTGTTACGATACATGAAGTAAATAATGCCAAGTGTCACGATAGAAATAATAATTACGATTGGAGCTAAGTTAAGTAAAAAGGCGTTAAAGTCTAAATGCTTGTTTGCTGATCCAATCATAATATTAGGTGGATCACCGATTAATGTTGCTGTTCCGCCTATATTTGAAAATAGCACTTCTGAAATCAAATAAGGCACAGGATTTACTTTTAAAATACGTGTAATGGATAATGTAACAGGAACGATTAATAAAACGGTCGTTACATTGTCCAAAAATGCTGATCCGACAGCAGTTAATAGGGATAGTAATAATAAAATGCGAATCGGTTTTCCACCAGCTGCTTTTGCCGCTTTAATGGCCACAAATTCAAAGACGCCTGATTGACTCGTAATATGTACGAGAATCATCATCCCAATTAAAAGGGTAATCGTTTCCCATTGAATATGTGATGTGAAAGCAGTATGTAAATCTACAACTCCAAAAATAATCATAATAGCAGCACCGAATAGTGCGATTACAGCACGATTCAATTTCTCAGAAATAATAAATCCGTACGTGATTAAAAATACGGCAATTGCAAAATAATATTGCCAATTTGCTACTTCATGTGCTGATTGTCCCAATCATGTCACCTTCTTTAAAGTATGTATTCAATTGTCGAAATGTATCTCGCTGCAATAATGCGGGATAAAATATATTGTAGCAAATTCAAAAAAGAAAGAAAACTATTTAACAAAGTGAAGGAAAAAATGTATTTTTTACATATCATATAAAAAATATAAAAAACACAGTGCAAATTATTAGGAAAAGTGAGCGTTGTCCTCTAATATAGAGATAGCAATTTACATTATTTTTGCGTAAAATGGTTTAAAGAGGTGAATTCCGATGGAAATAGTAAAAGATAGTTCTCTTATTCAAAATGAAATTGAACGTTTTGTAAATAAAGATGTATATATTCATTTAGAAACGACAAACGGAGCGTATGCATCACACATAAATGAAAAGATGATGACAGTTGGTGCTTTCATTCGAAATGCGATTATCCGTTTTGAACGCGGGAAGATAACTGGAACAAATCCATACCGAGTTGGTCTGAAAATGGATCACGGTTGGGTATATGCTGAAGGTATTACGCACTGGGAAGTAGACGATCAAGAGCGTTTATTATTAGCTGGACATGATAATTTAGGTCGTCTAGCAGTTGCACTTGAGTTAAGCTTAACACCATTTAAGTAAGAAGGAGGGAAACTTATGGAGAGACATGTACTTGTTGTATTTCCTCATCCAGATGATGAAGCATATGCTGCGGGAGGAACAATTCGCTTATTAACAGATCAAGGAGTACCTGTAACATATGCATGTGGTACTCTAGGACAAATGGGACGTAACATGGGTAAGAACGTATTCGCTAACCGTGAAACGATTCCACATATCCGTAAGAAAGAATTGAAAGATGCTTGTGAAGCGATGGGCATTAAAGATTTAAGAATGCTTGGCTTCCATGATAAAACGTTAGAATTTGAAGATGTTGATTTCGTTGCTGACAAAATTGAAGCAATCATTCAAGAAGTAAATCCATCTCGAATTATTACATTTTATCCAGAGCACGGTGTACATCCAGATCATAATGCATTTGGCCGCGCTGTCGTTCGCGCTGTATCACGTATGCCAAAAGAAGAGCGCCCAGTTATTCATGCTGTTGCGATTACGAAAAATCGTGAAGCAGTATTAGGAGAACCGGATGTTGTAAATAACATTAGTGAAGTATTTGATCATAAATTAACTGCATTAGGTGCGCACCGTTCACAAACAGAAGCAATGCTTGAAGACACGCATGCAAAAATAAAAAACAAAGATGCAGCAACATTGAAATGGCTGCAACTTGAACAGTTTTGGACTTATAAATGGGAGTAGGCTAGAAGGATACATTCTAGTTGCTCTTATATAGAAAAAGCGCCGTCACTTGTGATGGCGCTTTTTCTTGTTGAAGACTATATATTTCTTAGGGTGCTTCAAAATTTTTAAATTAACGTGCAGTATAGCCTCCATCAACAAGAAGTGTTGTACCGTTAACAAAACTAGCATCATCACTTGCTAAAAATAAGACAGCTTTAGCGACTTCTTCTGGTGTTCCAAGTCTGCCTTGTGGATGAAGTGAAGCTAAATATTCTTTCTGTTGAGGATTAACACTACCTAGTAAAGGGGTGTCAATATAACCAGGGCACACCGCATTAATACGTATTCCATATTTAGCGTAGGCAGTACATAAATTTTGAGTTAATAGTTTCACACCACCTTTTGCAGAGGAGTATGCTGTTGGTGTAGGTAATGAAACAAAACTATGAATCGAACCAGCGTTAACGATGACACCACCTGTACCTTGTTTAAGAAATTGTTCAATCGAATATTTATTAGAAAGGAATACCCCAGACAAATTAATATCAATAGTTCTTTTCCATTTTTCATAGGATAATTCGTTTGCCGGTGCATCATCAGCAACGCCGGCATTGGCATACATAATATCTAATTTACCGTATGTACTTACTGTCTCATGAATTAGCTGTTTAATATCTGTCTCTTTTGTTACATCAGTTTTAATAAATAACGTATTATAACCATGTGCATTCAATTCATCTGATAGTTCTTTTCCACGTTCAGAAAAGTCAGCAATAACTACTTTTGCACCTTCTTCGATAAAAAGACGAACCGTAGATTCGCCAATTCCACTTGCACCACCAGTTATGATTGCCACTTTGTCTTTTAATTTCATATAAACCTCTCCATTCATCAATGAATTTAAGTCGAATTTTTAAATCTTGTTACTAAACTATTAACCTTAAATAGTAAGTAGATAGAAGAAACAGTTTGCGTTTACTTAATTGTGAGAGTGCTATTTTTTTATTGTAATTTTTTATACAGTGATGGAAGAAAATATTAATTAGGTCAATTTTATCATCAGATTGAATATTCAGTAAAGTATTCTCGAATAGAGTGAGTGCTGAAGTTAAACTACTAATCTACATAGATAGAACGAGAGAGACTACATATAGTTGCTCTTTTTATTATATTAATTAACAAATTTTCAAACTTGCTGATGATGTAGTGGACTTAAATAAGTCACTTGTTTTTAAATTGAATCAAAAATAAAAAAACAGTAAAAATAAAACGCTTAATAATAATTATTTATTGAAAAACGATAAATAAAATGATATTATCAAATTGAAAATTAGTAAGAGAGGTGCTTTTTATAAAATGTAAAACGAATGTTATGTATTAAAAAGAAATTGATGTAAATTAGGGAAATTATATATTTTAATAGCGAAATAAGAAAAGGGAGTTAGAGCATGATTAATAAAACAGTAAAGAAAGTTATCTTGATTGCAGGTGGTTTGTATATTACATATTTAGTAGGTGTAGTTATTTTAGCGGAATCTATACAGTATCCTACATCTCAACAACTTAAAGAAGCCGAAAGAGTAGTTGAACGCTATGTAGGTGAAAATAATGGAGTAAAAATGATAAATACATCTAGTAGCTTCACGGCTGAGATGTTCAATCGTACAATTCATATTGAAGGAAATTCAAAAGAAAATCCGGAACAATTATATCGAATGAATTTAGATCAAGTTTCTAATGAAAGTGAAAAAATAACCGAAAAATCGATAAATACAGTTTGTAAATCAAATGATGGAGGAAAGAATTTTACGTGTGCTGATACTGAATAGCTAAAAGTAGGATCCGTAGCAGCATAGTAACAGTTGATAACCATTACTCTAGTTAAATAGGAAAAAGCCTCGCAGGGGGGCGAGGCTTTAAACAGGGTATTAAAAATTATCGAGTCATTAAGAATAACTTCTTTTGAATAAACTAATTTTAGCATGATAACTCATCTATATGTATTACGAATTTATGAACAAAAAATCAATGATAAAAATACAGAAAAGACAATAATTTATTTGGAATCTGTATCATTACATAAAGTTTGAGTGAAAAAGAAAGTATACTTTTGTATTGAGGAATAAAGATATAGTCTGCCTACGGAAATAGGCAGGCTATTTTTTTATAAAGAAAAGACAACTTGAGGTAGAGTCCGTGTTAAGAAATAAGATCGTTCAAAAGATAAAGATATTGTATTGAAACACGTCATTATTCGTGGAATAAGTTATATTTTTGATAAAAAATCTTTAAAAAGCATTATAATCCCTAGAAGAGATAAGACTTCAATTGAAAACCAAAATACACTTTTTTGAGGTTTTTTAAACTCCATTAGTATGGAGAAAAATAAAAAGATAGCAATGAGAAATATAATTAAGAGACGAAGTATATCAAACATAAATAGCACTCCTAATAGTTAATTTGTTTTACTATATAGTTATTTCCAATATTACAGAATGTAAGAAGCGGCTTATCAATATTAAAGCAAAAAGTTCTCAGAAGCTATGAATTAAAAATAAAAATTTTTTTGAATCACTGAGCACAGGGGGATTATCTATTAATTAGCTTGGTGATTGAAAGAGTAATTTTTTAATCTCTTAAATGTCCGATTGGTTTAACTAAATAATCAGCGGGGAATGGACAAACCACCTACTGATTAGAATTTCATTTTATTTGTTTTCTTTTTTTTCTTTTTTATCTAAATCCTTAGAACTGATATTTAGTAGTGATTTATAAGAAACATATATTTTGAATTATTTAATAGAATAATATATATTTATATTGATTTAATGATTTTAGTTTGTTAAAAATGGGGAAATCGATATGAAAGTTAAATTTGCCGTAATAAAAGATGAGAATTTTGATTGTAGTTTATTGGAAACAAGATTATTGAAAACTTTTAAAGAAGTAGATTGTGAAGCAGATATTGTAAAGGTTGAGGATGAAATTTTTGAAAACAATGATATACAAACGCATTTATCAGAAATAACCATTCATGTTACTGGAAAAAATATTGGATATAGATCCGTTTCAGCCAGTATATTTATTGTTCTAGAGAGTTTATCAATACAGCTATTTCGTATTCATATTAGTATACTTTAAGCAGTTCAAAAAGTGGATTCTTCAGAAAATCATACTGATTATATTGAGTTGTAAATATGAAAACAATAGAAATTATCGTAGGTGCTCCCGAATGGTGGATTGCACCTTGTTTGTTGTTAAATAAACAAGGGATTCCTTTTCTAATTTTAATATATCTTAACGCTAATTTATAAATAGAAGAATGGAAACATGTGAGTAATTCAATTAGATTGTACAAATAATTTGGTACGCAGATATACGCAATGTATTCACAGGTAAGAGGGTTGTCTCATAATATATATAGATTTTTCTATTAAGATGAATAGAGGGTGTGGATATATGGAAGATGTTTACGCTAAAATTGACAGTTTAAAAGCGGAGCAAAAAGAAATTATGAGAGACATTCGTAATTTAGAAACGCGTACCACTATTAATGAAAAAGACATAGCAACAATCAATAAGCAATTAGAAAAAATAAGTACAAACACAACTTGGATTTTGCGAATTATTATTAGTGCGATAATAATGTCAGTTTTAGGATTGATATTAAAAGGAATGATTTAGTCTTGTGAAATAGAACGATAGAAAAGAAAGAGGGGAGCTCCCTCTTTCTTTTCTGTAAATGAGAAGCTATAAATTTTCTGTTTCCTTTTCACCTGCATATTTTTCCTCTAAAGAAATTAATAGAGGAATGGATACAGTTACTAGAATGATTAAAGTAGTTATAAAAGATTTAGAAAGAGAAAAAGAACCTTCAATTAAAGGTGATAAAAACTTGAATGAAAGTATACTTGTTATGAAGGAAATTACTAAAAAGCTCAAAAGAGATATATTTTTATTCTTTATAGATGTCTCTATAAAGTCTTTAACACAGGTTATTACGACAAATATAGTTAATATGATAAGAGAAACAAAATAATGTGTTAAATTCGTCATACTAATAGTAGGGTCGTCTATTATGTAAGCAAGTAACTTAGATACTAATGTTCCTCCAAACAATAAAATAATAAAAGCAAGTAATCCTTCTGATATATAAGTGCTGAAATTGTCTTTCTTGTTAAAGAGTTTATAGTTTAGAGTAGATTGGGTTATTTGAATTAGGAATAGGGTAATAATCCATACATAATATACAAATGGTAATTCTCCTGAGAATAGAGAAATTAGAAAGTTTACTACTGTCCTTAAAATTTCAATCATTACGAAAGTCCTCCTGTTTGTAAGCTTGTGACATTAAAATATGCTAGTCTATCGTTTAATAATTAAGTTTATGAATTCAAACTATTTCTAATTATTCCATAAAAAGGTGAATGCATCAAGTTATCTTTTTAACAATCCTCCAAGGTTGAGCACTAGTAAAAGAAACGCAATATGTAATATAATTGAAAAAGTATATTTAAAAATCGATGTTAATATTACCCTCCTATAAGTATTAACATACGTAATTGAGGTGTTTTCTTTGTTGTTTTATGACCGGATTTCTATAATGGCCCCTCCTGTTCCGTAGCTAAGGAAAGTCTTTTTATTTCTGAGATTTTCAAAGTTATAGGAGGGTATGAAAAATGAAAAAAGTCTCAGTACCATCACTTTTGTTAATGATTATTCTTGTCGCATTTCCGCAAATTAGTGAAACGATTTACACACCGTCTTTACCGGACATTTCAAAGGCGTTACATGTAAGTAATAATGAGGTGCAGTTAACACTTAGTGTGTATTTTGCTGGATTTGCTTTAGGTGTATTTTTTATTGGATGGCTATCAGATATAATTGGCCGTCGCCCAGCAATGTTATTTGGAATTGTAATATATGGCGTTGGGAGTTTCTTATGCTTTATTGCAAATTCCATTGAAGTTTTATTGGTAAGTCGTTTTATTCAAGCGTTTGGAGCAAGTGCAGGATCCGTGGTTACACAAACGATTCTTCGGGAAAGTGTAGAAGGGCATAAGCGGCATGTTATGTTTGCTCAAATTTCGGCAGTCATTGCTTTTACACCAGCGATAGGACCTTTAATTGGTGGCTTTCTTGATCAAATGTTTGGATTTAAAATAGTATTTTTAAGTTTAGTAGTTATGAGTGTCGGAATTTTTCTGTATACATTTGTTTCTCTTCCCGAAACAAAGACGGACTCAGTAACGAATAAAATAAATGTGTTTTCAGTCTTAAAGAAGTTAATTACAAATCCGAAAGTAGTAACGTATGGGCTATTAATTGGAGGAGCAAATGGTGTTTTATTTAGCTATTATGCAGAAGCGCCGTTTATCTTTATTGAATACTTTCAATTATCGCCTAGTATGTATGGATTCCTAGGAATTGTTGTAGCGTCTGCTTCTATTGTTGGAGCGAAAGTTTCGAAACGTTTACTTGCTACTTATAAACCAGAGAAAATTATATATATCGGTTGTCTCGTAATGACAGGAGGAGCTATCCTTTTATCTGTTATTACGTTTGTGGGATCAAATCCGAATGTAATATATATGGTTGTATTTTTAATAGCGATGTTTATATTGCTATTAGGAATTGGAGTAGCATTACCTAATTGTTTAAGTTTAGCGTTAGTAGATTTTCAAGATGTCATTGGTACAGCAGGTGCATTGTTTAGCTTAGGGTACTATGTAATTGTAACGATGACAATTTGGGGAATGAGTCAACTGCATACAGGCTCGTTAATGGTGATGCCACTTTATTTTCTGGTTATTGTAGTTATAATGGTAGTGTTTACTAGGGTGTTTATCTTTGGTAAGCAAACTTCGAAATCGATTTAAATATGAAATTGTAAAAGAGTCTCATTTTTTAATGAGACTCTTTTATATTTTGGCTGGGGTAAAGAAGTTAGTAGTTTATTAATATATTAAATTTCTCATTGGTATATAAATCGAATGTGTGGGAAATTACGTTATCAACTATAAAGGTTGAAGTATTTGACATATGAAACCGAGGAAGAAATGCTCTCCTCTGTTATTTATATTGTAATAATATACATGCCGGAATCATATTGAATAGATGTATTTTATTGTTAATTTAGTTAAAAATTAATCAGACTTATGTATAATAATTTATTGAAAAAATAATTGAATTTTTCAGATTAATGAATTAATATAAGGTAAGTAATTTTAATATTTATAGAATATTGGAAGATGAAAGGTTTTGAGAATTTTATTAGGAGCACAAAACGATTTTAGGATAGCTTTAAAGCTAGTGTAAAATGACGTTTGCTTCATCATTTTCAGAGCCGAAAGGAATTAGGGGAAAGCATCTTGTTTTAAAATGCGGCTATGAATCATCTAAGAGGGGGAAGTGAAGTGGCAAACAAAGAATTGAAAAGAGGTTTAGAAGCACGTCATATTCAAATGATTGCTTTAGGCGGAACGATTGGTGTTGGTTTGTTTATGGGGTCAGCCAGCACAATTAAATGGACAGGTCCGTCAGTAATGCTTGCTTATGCAATTGCAGGTATTTTCATCTTCTTCATCATGCGTGCCATGGGAGAAATGTTGTATATGGAGCCAAGTACAGGCTCATTTGCGACGTTCGGTCATAAGTATATTCATCCGCTAGCTGGTTATATGACAGCTTGGAGTAACTGGTTCCAGTGGGTTATCGTTGGGATGTCAGAAATTATCGCGGTTGGAGCGTATATGCAATATTGGTTCCCGGACTTACCAGCTTGGATACCAGGTATAATCGCAATGGTCATTCTTGGCGCAGCTAACTTAATTTCTGTTAAGTCATTTGGTGAATTTGAATTTTGGTTTGCGATGATTAAAATCGTTACGATTCTATTAATGATTATTGCGGGATTTGGTCTTATTTTCTTTGGAATTGGTAACGGTGGAGAAGCGATTGGCATATCTAATCTTTGGTCAAATGGCGGTTTCTTTACAGGTGGTTTTTCAGGATTCTTCTTTGCATTATCACTTGTAGTTGGAGCGTATCAAGGTGTGGAATTAATCGGAATTACTGCTGGCGAAGCGAAAAATCCGAAGAAGACACTTACAAGAGCGATTCAAAGTACAATTTGGCGTATTTTAATATTCTATATTGGTGCTATTTTCGTTATTGTAACTGTATATCCGTGGGATCAATTAAGTACAATTGGTAGCCCGTTCGTAGCGACTTTTGCGAAAGTTGGTATTACGGCAGCAGCTGGACTTATTAACTTCGTTGTAATTACAGCGGCAATGTCTGGTTGTAATAGTGGTATTTATAGTGCTGGTCGTATGCTTTATACGTTAGGTGTAAATGGACAAGCACCGAAATATTTCACGAAACTTTCTGGAAATGGTGTACCTTTATTCGGTACAGTTGGCGTAATTATCGGTCTGGCGGTTGGTGTTGTTTTAAGTTACATCGCACCGAAAAATTTATTCGTATATGTATATAGCGCGAGTGTACTCCCTGGTATGGTACCGTGGTTTGTCATTTTAATTAGTCAAATTAATTTTAGAAAAGAAAAGGGAGCAGAGATGAAAGATCATCCGTTCAAAATGCCATTTGCTCCTGTAACAAACTATTTAACGATTGCCTTTTTAATTATGGTATTAATCGGAATGTGGTTTAACGATGATACTCGTATTTCATTAGTTGTAGGTATTATTTTCTTAGCTATCGTTACAATTAGTTTCTATGCTTTTGGAATAGGAAAGCGAGCTCCGTTAGACGTTCAAAATAATAAAGAGATTTCAAGTAAATAAAGAAAAGGCTGTTCATCTGGAACAGCCTTTCCTTATTGTTGCTATTTGTCGATAAATCGATATACCTTGTCGAATCGTTGATATAATTTGATTTGTGATAGATATATTCGAAAAATCATTTATATAATTTCACATACTATCTATCACTATCATGATTAAAATTTCTCTAATACGATTTTCCCAATGGTGTGCCCGCTGTCAAGTAGTGCATGTGCTTTCTTTAAGTTTTCAGCGTTAATCGGTGTTAATGTTTCATTTAAAGTAAGAATTCTTTACTTCTATATTATAGATGGTGAAATACTGCTATGTAAAAAAATACCCTCTTTTTTATGCAAGCTGTACCGATAGTCTAGAAGGAGTTTATTTCTAAAAAGAAGAATTTTTTACTGTATTACTTTATCCAAAACTAAATGTAAAGGTGGATACATAATGACAGTAAAGAAACTTTATTTCATCCCAGCAGGTCGTTGCATGTTGGACCATGCGTCTGTTAACAGTACGTTAACACCGGGGGAACTATTAAACTTGCCGGTGTGGTGTTATCTTTTGGAGACGGAAGAAGGTCCTATTTTAGTAGACACAGGTATGCCAGAAAGTGCAGTTAATAATGAAGGGCTTTTTAACGGTACATTTGTTGAAGGACAGATTTTACCGAAAATGACTGAAGAAGATAGAATCGTGAATATATTAAAGCGTGTAGGGTATGAGCCAGACGATCTTTTATATATTATTAGCTCTCACTTACATTTTGATCATGCAGGAGGAAACGGTGCTTTTACAAATACACCGATTATTGTGCAGCGAACGGAATATGAGGCAGCACTTCATAGAGAAGAATATATGAAAGAGTGTATATTACCGCATTTGAACTACAAAATTATTGAAGGGGATTATGAAGTGGTACCAGGTGTTCAATTATTGTATACGCCAGGTCATTCTCCAGGCCATCAGTCGCTATTCATTGAGACGGAGCAATCCGGTTCAGTTTTATTAACGATTGATGCATCGTACACGAAAGAGAATTTTGAAGATGAAGTGCCGTTCGCAGGATTTGATCCAGAATTAGCTTTATCTTCAATTAAACGTTTAAAAGGAGTTGTGGCGAAAGAGAAACCAATTGTTTTCTTTGGTCATGATATAGAGCAGGAAAAGGGTTGTAGAGTGTTCCCGGAGTATATATAGTGCAAAAAGTCATGAGTTCGCGTGCTCATGACTTTTTCGTTTAAATAATTTTTTTAAATAAATTATAAACTTTTTTTGAACTATCTTCGTTTAACTGATAGTACGTAAGGTTTACATCATCAGGAGTATCTTGCTGAGCAATCATCACTTCGCTTCTGTGATGATCAACTATCCATATGAAATATTTTTTATAAGTTCCATCCTCGAAAGTAATCCACATATCACAATCTATTAAATCTGATCCTTCTTCATCCAATGTTAATTTGCCTTTTTTTGCGGTATTCATACTGTTAATAAATGTTTTTAATTCATCTGTTTTTGTGAGAAAGATATCCTTTTTTGTTTTAATTGATTCTACATGAATATCTTTTATTTCCTGCTTTCCTAAAAAAACAGGGGGCTCATTTGGATCTCGCGAGCTTGAAATAATAGTAGCTTTCTTTTTCGGTTTGTTTGCAGTATAGAGATCTTGAATAGATTTTCCCGAGTTTACAAACCATACAATTCCACAAATAATTAATACGCTACCTAGCAATAAAATAATTTTTTTAATAGGATTTTCTCCTCTCTATTACTTCGTGTGAAGAGCTTTTCTATTAATATATGATAGGTAAGCGTAAAGTATTATAGTTGAACTTGGTTATGCTTCACAGTTTTTATCGGGCGATCTATGAGTAAATTGTAAGTGAGCCCAATTAATACGAAAATGCCACCGATAACTTTACCAATTGAGAGTTCATTTGTCAGGAAGAAATCAATAATAGTCCCCGCAAATAATTGTCCGATAAAGATGAGTAATGTTAAATAAAAGGCTGATATTTTAGGAGTAATATAGTTGGATAATGAAATAACGATAACGCCTACTAATCCGCCTAAGTACACAGCAATAGGAATAGATTGTAACGTCTGCATTGGAATATACAATGAATCTGAACTGAAAATTAAAAATAGCATAGAGAAAAATAATCCAGTAATATAATTAAAAAACGTGCCTTCCCAATTTCCGATTTTCGCTGCTAAATTCGCGTTAATAATTCTAGCAACAACGATAGAAACACCAGCTAAAATAGCGATCGTAATATATAACATTTTCTTGCCCCCATTAATAAATTGTCATGATTATAATTCCAGAAGAGATGAAACATAATCCAATTAGTTTTTTCTTTTCAAACTTTGCAACTTTCATTCCTAATAAGCCGAAATGATCAATAACGATGGAAGCAATAGATTGACCGAGTAAACTTAATGCGATCGTAATAGAAGCACCAAGGACGGAGAAACTTATATTGTTAAAAAGAACAGTGAATACTCCAATCGCTCCAGCGCTATATAAAAAAAGTGGAATACTTTTATCGAAACGAATTTTATTTTTGTTTAAGATTAAAATGAAGATAACTGCAATTAAACCGACAAGGTGAATGACAACGCTTGCTGTGTACTTGCCAATTAACTCAGATAAAATCCCATTCAGTGGAAGCATAACGGCGATGAGCACACCAATAAAGACAGAAAGAAAGTTATACAATGTAATATCCCCTTTGTATTTCATATTTGTAATGACTGTATCATGCTGAAATTGTGTATTACTATGACATATGTCATAGTGGAAGAAGAAAATTTTGATTACAATGGGGATGAGTTGTAAAGGTGGGGGACTATGAAGAAAGTATGTAATTCTATTAAATTAGCAGAGTATATGAAGCAAAATAATATTGATTCATTTTTTAGTCATGATATGAAGCCATATATGGAACTTATATTTTTTAAAAAGAATGAGTTTATTTGTAGAGAAAATGAAGAGATAGATTATTTATATTTCTTTGTTGAAGGAAAAGCAAAAGCGTTTAACACATTAAGTAACGGGAAATCAGTATTGTTATGTTTTTACGATAGTTTGCAGTTACTTGGAGATGTGGAGTTAATTCATTCTCAAAGAATCACTTCAAACGTACAAGTGATGGCAGATTCGTATTGTGTGGGGTTACCTTTAGGAAAAGTGAGAAATAAGCTATTTCATGATGCGAAATTTTTAAGATGTATTTGCGGATCATTAGCACATAAATTAAACCGACTTTCAAAAAACAGTACAATTAATTTATTGTATCCGCTTGAAAATAGACTTGCGAGTTACATGTTAGCAGCAGGGGAACGAGCAGTTCAGCATGAAAATAGAATTGTGTTTAGTGGGAATTTAACGGAAATAGCGGAATTGTTAGGAACGAGTTATCGGCATTTATTACGTACTTTGAATCTCTTTTGTGATAAAAATATAATCAAGAAAAACAATGGTTGTTTTGAAGTAGTGAATGTAGAAGTTTTGAGGGAATTGGCTGCGGATGTTTATAAATAATATATTAAAGTAGGGATTAAGATGAAAATAGCTATAATCTCAGATATCCATGGAAATAGTCATGCTTTAAAATCGGTATTAAAAGATATTACACGTCGCAAGGTCGAAATGATAATAAATTTAGGAGATAGTGTGTATGGGCCGTTAGATCCTTTAGAGACAATTGAAATATTAATGAGTAGCGAGATGATACATATTAAAGGCAATTGTGATCGCATGCTTTGGGAACCTATACAAGAGCAATCTGCTACACTAACTTTTGTTCAAAATCAATTAACAAATTATCATATAGGTTGGTTAAAACAACATCCTTCACAATTTATTGTAGACGATATGTTATGTTGTCACGGTACGCCAACTTCAGATGAAGTGTATTTGTTAGAAGAGATGAATGAGAATGGTGCAATATTAAAGAATGAAAAAAATATAATGGATCAACTCCAAAATATAGAACAAAAAATAATAGTATGTGGTCATACACATATTCCTAGAGTTGTTTATTTAGCGAACGGAAAGATCATTATAAATCCAGGAAGTGTAGGACTTCCAGCATACAAAGATGAGTTACCTGTTATGCATAAAATGGAATCAGGAACTCCGCATGCAAAATATGTAGTGATAGAAAAGGTTTTGGGAGAATGGACAATTGAACAAATTTCAGTTCCTTATAATTGGGAAGAAGCTGCTGGATTGGCTGTTCAACAAGAAAGATATGACTGGGCACAGGCGCTAAAGACTGGGAAGATAGAATGAAGGGGAGTTTACTTTATGGTAAACTGCTCTTTTTTATTTTGAGTAGATATTGAATCATATAAAAAGAAAATGTTATGATTATGGAAACGTATGAATATATGAACAAGTATTCATATGTTTAAGAAGAGGAGGGATTAGAATGAAATATCTAATTATTATTGGGGCGGGTCAAGCTGGATTAACAATGGGATATTACTTGAAGCAAGAAGGGTATAATTTTTTATTACTTGAGGCAGGAAAACGAGTTGGTGATTCATGGAGAAATCGATATGATTCTTTGCAGCTTTTTACCTCAAGGTCTTACAGTAGCTTGCCGGGTATGACGTTAATAGGTGAAAAAAATGAATTTCCATATAAAGATGAAATTGCAACTTATTTAGAAGAATATGCAAGACATTTTCAATTACCGGTACAATTACAAACGGAAGTTCTAAAAATAAAGAAAGAAAAAGAAATATTTGAATTACATACTCCTACAGAAATTTTACAAACGAAAAAAGTTATTATCGCATCAGGTGGTTTTCAGCAACCATTTATTCCCTCAGTTTCAGCAAATCTATCATCACATATTTTTCAAATACATTCATCACAATATAAATCACCATCACAAATTCCTAAGGGAAAAGTACTAGTAGTAGGTGGTGGGAATTCAGGAATGCAAATTGCAGTAGAACTGGCAAAGACTCATGAAGTTACGGTGTCTATTAGTCATCCTTTAACGTTTTTACCGTTACAACTTTTTGGAAAAAGTATTTTTAATCTGCTAGAAAAAGTGGGTTTATTGTACGCTGAAATAAATACAAAGAGGGGAAGATGGTTTCAGAAGAGAAAGGACCCTATTTTCGGTTTTGAAGGTAAGAAACTTATTCGTAATGGAGCAATCAAACTGCAAGAAAAAGTAGTAAGTGCATCAGGAAATAACATTATGTTTCAGAATGGTGATACTTATAGTGCAGAAAGCGTTATATGGTCAACTGGTTTTGTACAAAATTATAATTGGATTGAAATTGAACAGGCAGTGAATGAGAAAGGATTTCCTAATCATATAAAGGGAATCAGTCCAGTAAAAGGATTGTATTATATCGGTTTACCATGGCAATCTCAAAGGGGTTCCGCACTTATTTGTGGTGTAGGAAAGGATGCAGCGTATGTACTTTCTGAAATCAAAAAAATAGATCAGTAGCAATAACTACTGATCATCCATATGTACATGAATTAGGAGAGGTCAAACATTTATTAACTTTATTATAATAGATTTTCATAGAATTAAAAACTGAAAATTCAAATTTAATGTTGAGAAAGTTTTTTGTATCGAGATATATGAAAAAATAGGGATTTTTATTAAAACAGAAAAAGATATTTCTATTTTAGTAAATTATGATATAGTCTAAATAAGCGTGTTTTTCCATAAATGTAATTATTTTCATTGTAGTTTTGTTTATATGAGGGAAGGAGAAGTAATTATGAAGTTTGATGATCAACGCTTACTAGGAGTCCGATTAGGTTCTGTACTTGTGACAGAGGAAAATCAATATTTAGTAATTAAGAAAAAAGATCATTATGCACTGTTAAATATACATAATTTAGAATGCACTCATGTTGAAGTGCAGTTAGAACATTTGGAAGAAATGTTGCGGGAAGATTTCCAAGAAAGTATAACGGAGATTATCGCACCAGAACATATAAAAATTGTTGCGAAAAATGTTATATAGGTAAAGAAGCTGGAAGGAACAGCTTCTTTATTTTCATTATAAGGGTAACGTTTTTACAACCTCACCAATGATCCCTTCCATTTGATGAACACCTAAATCGGAATTGGTCATAATAACAGCACCATTCCCGCAGTATGGATAACAAACCATCATACATTGAAATCCAACGCCCCATCCGAGGGAATAAACCTGTAATTCTTCATTAGGATCATCTAGAAAAACACCTAATCCAGTCCATTTTGAACAACCTTGAGGAGAAATCATGTCTAGTACTAATTTTTGAGAAAGTTTTAGTTTGCCCTTTCTTTGTAAGGAATGAATGATTTCAATAACTAAAGCTGATAAGTCAGTTGGTGTTGTCCAAATACCTGAAGCAGCTGCAAATGGATAAAATGGATACTTCTCATTTGTTACAGTTCCATCTTTATTATGGCCGCAAGCAAAAACATCGGTTTTATCTATGTCTTTTGGAGAGAAGAGTGTACTATTTTTTATTTGTAGTGGTTGGAAGAGATGTTTTTCTAATAACTGACTAAATGATTTTCCTGTAATATCTTCTAGTAGTAGTTCGATTATACAAAAGCTTGCGTCTGAGTAGTGAAATTCACTTTCTGGTTTATAAGTTACCTCTATAGGTACGGGGCAATATAGTGTTTTACCGGAAAGGAGCTCAGACATATTAGGTAATCCTTTTGCAGGTGTATAATGTTCAAAACTATTAGGTGGATCAATGAGTCCAGATTGATGGCTTAATAAGTTTCTCAAAGTGATGCTTTTTTGTGAAGTAAATAGATTAGTAGGAATGTTCCAAGATGTGAGTTTATCATTTACGTCTTCATCTAAATGCACGATACCATGCTCTGATAATGTTAGTACGAGCATTGTAGTGATGAATTTGCTGATAGAACAAGAATTAAAGAGAGAATTTGTAGTAACAGCTCTAGTTGTTCCAGCTTCAAGTGTTCCAAAGGCAGTCGCTTCATCTAGTTTGCCATTACGTATAACAGCGAGGCTTAAACCTGCAACGGAATATTGATTCATTTTCTCGTATATATTGCTACTTTTTAAGTTCATGGTGACTCCTTTCTTTAAAGACAGAATATTATTTTTATTATACAGTAGTAAAAAAAAGAAAACACTTCGTCATTCATCAATGAAGTGTTTTCTTTTTTAGTTAGTTTGAAGTGAACTTTTGAAAAAATTTGTCTCGGTACATGTACATAACCCATGAGATTGTTATTAAAGAAATGATGATTTGTTTGTTTTTAATTGGTGCATTGAAAACAAGCCAACCAACTATATCAAATAATAAATGTAGCAAGATTGAAAGAACTACAAATTGAAGTAACGTATTTAAAAATCTTTTCATAAAGTGTCCCCCTAAAATAATAGGTTTTATTAACAGTTTGATATAGTGGCATTATAAAGTAAATGTGTCCTGTGGTAAAATTTACATAAGTTAGTGAAATAAAACAAATGAAAGTTAGTAAGGGGGAACATTTATGGAATTCTGGATGGTTATACTGATATTAGCCTTTGGTTTCATTTATATCGCTGAAAAATTAGCTACAATTGAAAAGAAAAATGATGCGCGTTTAAAGAGAATTGAAGATAGATTACAATTAATTACGAAAGAAATGGGAATTGTAGAAAGAGAACCTGAAATTAATAAAGAACTACGCCAGCTTGTAGAAGAAGGAAAAAAATTTACAGCAGTTAAGAGAGTAAGAGAAGCTTTTGGTTTTTCCTTACTAGAAGCGAAGCAATATGTTGATAAATTATAAAAAAGATCATCCATTTGGGGGATCTTTTTCACTGCACCATGCGTGTATTTACATAAGCCGCGATTATAAAGTGTCCAATTAGAATGATAGGAATAACGATTGTGACATTAGGCGTAGTGAAGACACTACCGATTGTGGCAATGACACCAGCAATTAAATTATAAAGACCAACTATTTTTGATAACTTCACTTTATCAGGCACGCGGCGTTCGTTGAATCCTGATAAGAGCCAAGTGTATTGTTTTACTTCAATGAAATAAGCTAGTGCAAATGAAAGGATTGCCACTATGAATAATGATGGGGAAGCGAAGAGAGTCATTGCAAACACCTCCGTTAATGGGCTATAAATAAATTATAGTCCGAATGTTATAATTTAACAAAATATAATTTTGGTTTTAAGTGTAATAGAAAAATGGAAAAGAAAAGTATATTGATTTGAATGTGTTTTATGGGAATGAGGAAGAGTTTGAGAATTATGGAATGGAAGATTAAGTTTTAAAGCGTATAACATTTTGTACGCTTTTTTATTATTTCTAAAAAAATATGTAAGAAATGATGGAACAAAGATTGGAGATGAATTGTCTAATATAGGTAATAACTATTTAGTTTGAAAAGAAGGATGGAGAAAATGAAAAAGAATACATTATTAAAATTAGGGGTATGTGTTAGTTTACTAGGAATAACTCAATTTATTAGTACAATTTCTTCTGTGAAAGCAGAACAAAAGCTAGAGCAAAAAGTAATAAAAAATGAGACGGGAACTATTTCAATATCTCAGTTAAACAAAAATGTATGGGTTCATACGGAGTTAGGTTATTTTAATGGAGAAGCGGTTCCTTCGAACGGTCTAGTTCTTAATACTTCTAAAGGATTAGTACTTGTTGATTCTTCTTGGGATGACAAATTAACGAGGGAATTAATCGAGATGGTAGAAAAGAAATTTAAGAAGCGGGTAACGGATGTCATTATTACACATGCGCACGCTGATCGAATTGGCGGAATAACAACGTTGAAAGAAAGAGGCATTAAAGCGCATAGTACAGCATTAACTGCGGAACTAGCAAAGAAAAGTGGATATGAAGAGCCGCTTGGAGATTTACAAAAAATTACGAATTTGAAGTTTGGAAATATGAAAGTAGAAACGTTCTATCCAGGGAAAGGACATACAGAAGATAATATTGTCGTCTGGTTACCTCAATATAAAATTTTAGCTGGGGGCTGTTTAGTGAAATCTGCGGAAGCAAAAGATTTAGGAAATGTGGCGGATGCGTACGTAAATGAATGGTCTGTATCGATTGAAAATGTATTGAAACGATATAAAAATATGAATTCTGTCGTACCTGGTCATGGTGATGTAGGGGACAAAGGGTTACTTTTACATACATTGGATTTACTAAAATAAGACATTGTGAGAATTCAAAAGAGAGGAGAAATAATTTTCTCCTCTCTTTCTTCTAACTATATTTAAATGCTGAATTTGTCGATTATGCCAGCATATATTACTGAGATTTTAATTCCAAGTATACAAATACTAGTACCGTCATAATTGCAATAACAACGTAAGTAGCATCAAGCATTATAAGTGTTTTTAAAGTTTCAGTCATCCTAATTCACCCCTGCTATAAAAATATAACATAATCTTTTTATCAATCAGATAAGAGATCACAAAGATACAATATACATGAAATTTCTTAAGTAGGTTCTATTTAAATATATCATATAAATAATGTAAATAATGTTAAGATAGTGTAAATGTATTGTAAATAAAAAGGTTTACAATAAAGGCTTTAATAAAAAATGATAGTTCCTTAACATGAAAAATACACTATTCTTTCTGTTGAATGATAGAAAAGGATGGTGTTTTTGTATGTTTATTTTTATATGTGATGAATTACAACTATTTGAATAAGAGATTCAAAAAAAATTTCGTTATACATTTTTTTAAAAATTAATTATCTAGCTATTTAAAAGTATCGAAAGATGTGCACACACTAATGTATATTTTTTAGTGTCAATAAAAATATTATGTCAACAATATGAACTGTCACAAATCTTTATATATTATTGTGATTGATATCACATCACTTTTTTTCAATGGGTATTATGCTTAAGGTGTAATGAATGATTGGGAGAGGGTGGGATGATATGTTTTGTTATCAATGTGAACAAACGCCAACAGGCGGATGTAAAGTAATGGGTGTTTGTGGAAAGAATGAAACGATTGCTAGTTTACAAGACACGATTGTGTTTGGGCTAAAAGGAATTGCGGCTTATCGTACTCATGCTGCTCAGTTAGGATATACGGATGCATTTGTAGATGCTACAACACAAGAAGCTTTATATATGACATTAACAAATTCTAATTTTAACGAACAAGAGCATATTGATATGGCTATGAAAGTTGGGAAATCAGCTTTACGGGTGATGGAGTTATTGGATGAGGCACATACGAATCATTTTGGTGTGCCAGAGCCTGTACAAATTACACAAAATCGTGTAGAAGGTAAAGCAATTGTAGTTACGGGTCATAATTTATTTGCACTAGAAGAATTATTAAAGCAAACAGAAGGAAAAGATATTAATATTTATACACATTCTGAAATGCTACCAGCACACGGATATCCGCAGCTGAAAAAATATAAACATTTAAAAGGAAACATCGGCAAGGCATGGTATGATCAAAGACGCCTTTTTGAAAAATTTACTGGTACCATATTAGCTACAACGAACTGTGTTATGCCAATTAAAGGATCGTACTCTGATCGATTCTTTTCATATGATATTGCAGGTTTAGAAGGTGTACAAAAAATTGAAAATGATGATTTTACACCATTGATTCAAAAAGCACTAGAACTTCCAGAAGTACATATGGAGTCGGATGAACAGTTAGTAACAGGCTTTCATCATAATACAGTATTATCATTAGCTCCAGAAATTATTGATGCAGTAAAAGAGGGGAAAATAAAGCGTTTCTTTGTTATCGCCGGTTGTGATGCACCAGGAAAAGGCGGAGAATATTATCGTGAATTAGCAACGTCACTTCCGCAAGAAACAGTTATTTTAACGACTTCTTGCGGAAAATTCCGCTTTAATGATGTAGATTACGGTGTTGTACCTGGTACGGAAATTCCGCGTTACATGGATTTGGGACAGTGTAATAATTCCATTTCTACAGTGAAAATAGCGGCTGCATTAGCTGATGCTTTCCAATGTGAAGTGAATGAATTGCCAGTAAGTATTGTGCTATCATGGTTTGAACAAAAAGCGGTTGCCATTTTACTCGGGCTATTTAGTCTTGGGATTCAAGATATTCGCATCGGTCCAAAGGCTCCTGAATTTATTTCACCTGGCGTGCTTGATGTATTACAAGAAACATTTGGTTTAAAACTAATTACAAATGCAGCAGAAGACATGGCTATGATGTTATCGTAACGGAAAAGATGTTTTCACTTAATTGTGGCTTTATAAATCATTTGTATGTGTGTGAGTAAACGCACATACAAATGATTATTAATAAAGAAAATCTGCTATATTTATAAATTTTATAGAGCTTTTAAAGTGTAACACCACATGCCCATCACCTTAAGATTTTAAGTATCCCCAAAACGAAATTTCTACATGAATATCTATAATTTTACCTCGTTTTCATTTGATTTGAAAATAAGCTTTCTATTTTTAAAAACCAACGATACCACCTCAAATTATATGAATAAAATCCATTCATTTATTAGGAAAATGGATTGAAAATAATAAGGTAGACTAAAAAGTAAAATATTATTTATGATAATCATTCTTTTATAAAATTTAAATTGGAAATAGCCCTACTCATTTTGATTGAGCATTTTCAAAATGGAGGGGCTTTTTTTACTGTAAAATCAATAACTGCAGCTTATTTTTGTTGAAAAAATTCTCATTCTTATTTTGAAAGTGATATGGGTACAATTACATGCACATCAATCTTTTATTATGAAGTGGCCCTTGAATATATTGTTTTTTATTGACAGACATAAAAATGATTTATTTGCTGTATTGATAATTTATAGACGTTATAATAAAATGTTTGTGGATATGTAAACTTAATTTATTTTCGTTTAGTTTTATTGTGAAGTTAGGCAGTGTTAATAACAATAAAATAATGAATATATCATCTGCAAAAAGAATGAAACCAATACGGAGAAGATGATTTCGCTAAAAATTCGAAAAATAAGCGTTATTAGCTCTTGAAGAAAAACGACTAGAAAAATTACAAGCATATGGAAAATAGGGTTATACAAAAGTCCTAAAGGGGGACGGAATTATGGAGAAAAGAAAGTATTCAGTAACACCACAAGATCGAATGAATTATGTATTAGGTCTTTATTCTGCAGATCAACAAATTAATGCAGTTCTTTATTTTCCTGTAGGTATATCCAAGGAAATACTTGAAGAATCAGTAAGGATAACGTTGCAATTGCAACCAGTTTTGAACAGCCGGTTTGTAGAAAATGATATTCCTTACTGGGAGGAACATTCATCTGACACTAACTCATCTATTTGCTTTTTTGCAGAAGGAAATAATCAAGAACTTGAAATAATGGCAATAGATTTTATTAAGGAACCTGGTGATCGTATTCAGGGGCCTATGGTTCAAACGAAATTATTACGGGGCACTACAACAGATATGTTAGTTGTGAAATTGTCTCATCTATGTTCAGATGGTGCAGGAGTCAAGGAATATATTAAATTGCTTGGAACAATATATACTCACCTTTCATTGGGACGGTCTAAGAAGCAAATTATAAAGGAATTTGATGAGGGAAATGAGAGTTGTCGAGATCAATCACATGTATTCAAATACGCTGGAATATCGGACATAAAAAGTGCGTATCGTCCTAACCAAGAACAGCAGGCATTGTTATGGTCTTTTCCATCTCAACCTAACAAAAATAAATTTCCCCAAATGTCCGTACGGCGATTGAGCCATAAGCAAACTCTACGTTTAACCCAATGGACAAAAGCACAACAGGTTACCTTGAATGATGCAATCATGACTGCTTACTTCCGAGCTTTATCACATTTCACTGTGTATGCAGAACCTCGCACTGCAGAAAAAATGATTGGCTTGACAATTGATTTACGTCGATATCTGCCTAATAATACAACTGGTGCTATTTGCAACTTATCCGGTATGGAAATACCAGTGATTAAAATGGAAGACGATGAAACATTTAAGCAGACTCTTGTTCGAGTTAAACAATCAATGGATAAAATAAAGTCTCAAAATCCAGGTCTTTCTTCAGCAGCAGGAATGGAGTTACTGGCAGAAATGAAGCTATCTACAGTGAAAGAAATGTATAATCAGCAATATGAACAGGCTGTACAGATGGGGATGGCGTTGCCATTACTGACAAATTTGGGAGTGATTGCTGAGGAACCTATTCAGTTTGGTCAAATTCAAGCTGAGGACGGGTATATGGCATCACCTATTATGTATGCACCATTCTTTTCAATGGGAGCAAGCTCTTATAATGGAAGGCTTACATTTACGATCGGTTATCATACGCCGGATACATCAAAAGAAAAGGTAGAAAAATTTTTAGATAGTGTTGCTAATCAACTATCAGAAATAAAATAAAAGAGAATATAGAGAACAGATTTCTAACAGAATTGTATTTTAGGGGCTCGTATCATGTACGGATAATCTCTGGAAATTTTCTCTGACCGCACTTGCCTTTATGCTTTATATGCAATGGGAATGGTAGTGAGAAACAATTTGTATCGTGAAAAAACAAGATATAACGGTATGAAAACAATAAAGTAGAGCTGATTTAAATTACACTTTGAATCAGCTCTGTTTTACTAGTTTGATGGCCCTTACAACAAAAAAGGAGGCTGTATCCGGTTAGGGTAAAGCGGATTTTTAATTTTTTTGAAAATAAAGTTGACATCCACAACTACTTAGTCATACAATGTAGTTGTAATAAGTAATACTGAATAGTGTGGTTTTACTCAAAAGCTATTTAGTAAAAAATTCGCCTTAGTACTCTGTGATACTGAATATAAGTCAGACAGAATAGGGGGTAAAGGAGGATCAGGACATGGAAAATTTAACTGAAATGCTGAAAGGTTCACTGGAAGGGTGTGTACTGGAAATCATTAGTCGCCGTGAAACGTATGGCTATGAGATTACCCGCCACCTGAATGATCTTGGGTTTACCGAAGTTGTGGAAGGTACGGTGTATACTATCCTTGTACGATTAGAGAAGAAAAAGCTTGTGAATATTGAAAAAAAACCATCAGATATGGGACCGCCTCGTAAGTTTTATTCATTAAATGAAGAAGGCCGCCAGGAGCTTGAATTGTTTTGGGAAAAATGGGATTTTGTATCGTCAAAAATTAACGTCTTGAAGTCAAAATAGGTTCATAAGATAAAATGTTCCGGCCGATACTTTGAAAATTTCTTGTTCGGTTTTATAAAAAAGGAGGAAAATAAGATGTTAGAAATGTTTAAAAAGTTAATTGGTGATAAAAAAGAGTACAAAATGATGATGGCCCGAGTGGAGGCTCTGCCAGAGGACTACCAATTTGTATTTAAGAAAATTCAAAACTACATGTGGAATTTCTCAGCGGGTAACGGGATGGATATGTTACACATACAGTATGAATTAATCGATTTGTTTGAAGCTGGTGCAGCAGAAGGAAGACAAGTGCTTGACATTACTGGGGATGACGTGGCTTCCTTTGCTGACGAACTAGTGGCAAATGCTAAAACTTACGTCTCCAAGTATCGTGAAGATTTGAATGAAAGTATTATGAAGAAATTGAGAAAAAAATAAATGGAATAAGTAATACCGACTGATTAGCTGGTTACACATATGAATTGCCACCATAGCTATTCAGTTATATTTTTAGCTCGGTACTAAGTGATACAGAATATCAGTGATACTAAATAGATAGAGGTAAATAAACTATCTTCGCAAAACATTTTTATAGGGAGGAAAAATGTATGAGTCATGCAGCGATTTCTGTAAAAGGCTTGAAAAAATCCTTTAAAGACAAGGAAGTTTTAAAAGGGGTAGATTTTGAGGTGCAGCGTGGAGAAATTTTCGCGCTGCTAGGCTCAAATGGAGCGGGAAAGACGACAACGGTCAACATCCTTTCGACACTAATGAAGCAAGATAGCGGTGAAGTAAGTATTTGTGGATTTGATGTACAGAGTCAACCAGATCATGTTCGTCAAAGTATCAGTTTGACAGGGCAGTTCGCAGCTTTAGACGGTATGCTGACTGGGAGGGAAAACTTGATAATGATCGCTAAGTTACGTGGTGTTTCCAATCCTGCTCAAGTTGCTGACAATCTACTTGCAAGATTTAGCCTGACTGATGCGGCAAACCAAAGGGCAGGTCAGTATTCAGGCGGGATGAAGCGCCGGCTTGATATCGCGATGAGTTTGATCGGGGCACCAGCAGTTATTTTTCTTGACGAACCAACGACTGGACTTGATCCTGAAGCGCGAATCGAAGTGTGGGATACAGTCAAGGAACTTGCCGGTAGCGGCACAACGATCTTGCTTACGACCCAGTACTTGGAAGAAGCCGAACAACTAGCAGACCGTATCGCTATTTTGCATGGCGGAAAAATTATTACGACAGGTACTCTTACTGAACTAAAAGAGATGTTCCCACCGGCAAAAGTGGAGTATATCGAGAAGCAACCGACATTGGAAGAAATATTCCTTGCGATCATTGGCAAAAAGGAGGAGATGTAAATGAAAAGTAAAACAGGTGTATTACTAGGTCGTTTAATGCGTAACATTATGCGCAGCCCGGATACAATTATTACAGTAGCGATTACGCCGATTATGATGATGCTATTGTTTGTATACGTATTTGGTGGGGCTATACAGACAGGAACAGATAACTACGTCAATTATTTATTGCCGGGAATTTTGCTAATGGCTATCGCATCCGGTGTAGCTTATACTTCTGTGCGACTCTTTACGGATGTAAAGAGTGGGCTGATGGCACGTTTCATTACGATGCCTATTAAGCGTTCATCGATATTGTGGGCTCATGTTTTAACCTCTCTTGTTGCTAATGTACTTACTATCGTTGTAGTTATTTTTGTTGCGCTCTTAATGGGTTTCCGTTCTAGTGCGAATATTCTAGATTGGCTTGCAGTAGCTGGCATACTAGGAATGTTTACGTTAGCGCTAACATGGTTGACTATCATTCCAGGGTTGACGGCAAAGTCTATGGAAGGGGCGACAGCCTACTCGTACCCACTAGTTTTTCTTCCATTTATTAGTTCAGCCTTCGTACCTACCGAAACGATGCCAAAAATTGTTCGTGTGTTTGCGGAGAATCAGCCTGTAACTTCAATCGTGAATGCGATTCGTGCTCTTTTATATGAAGGAACTGTTGGAAACGATATTTGGATTGCGCTCGCTTGGTGCGTAGGAATTATGGTTATTGCTTACTTCTTCGCTAGTAAAGCATTTAAACGTCAGTTAGGGTAAGAAACGTGATAAACGAAACCTTCAGGAATAATATATATTTAGAAAAGCACGGGAGATTTTCCGTGCTTTTATTATTTATCATGCTCTCATTGTAGTAAATGAAATGGTATTTAAAAATAGGATAATTATCCAGTGATAAAGCTTAATATTTGAGGCTCACTGCTTATGGAATGTATAAGCACACTCGTTTTTGTAAATCTGCTAATACTTCATCGGGTATTTCTTTGATTTTAATATCCTTCCCTAGAAAAAGCAGCCAATTTATTATTTCCGTCACTTCATCGGGATTGTTAACATTGATAAAAGTTTTTAAAATGGCTGTGGATTGGTAAGGATTAGTATAAGATATTGAAATTTTTAAAGGATGGTATTTTTTGAACTGGGCAATTGCTTTTGGTCCAAGTTCAAGTACCAAGTTGATTATTTCGTCCTTCTTACTTAGTTTTTCTAAAATCTTTTTCTTATTTAGCCTTTTGTTCGTCGTGTATGGTTCGATATTAATGAGATCATCGACAGGAAACATCATCTTCTTTTCTTTTTTTAAGTCAAACCCTTCAATGATCCAATGGCTTTTTTCTTGATAAAGGTGCAATAGATAAATTGGATAAGACTTGATTTCTTCATCTTCTTTCATAGTAATCAATAAATGGTTATCCAAAAGAAGGATTTGAATGAGTTTTTCTAACATAGGATGGGGGAGATCAGAAAGCTCAAGTAGATCGGGATTATGAGGGTTAGTCCCTTGGAAAAGCAAGAGTTGATTTAAAAGAACGAGATCATCTTGCTGGGTTTCTGAGATGAGTCCTAGTAGTTTTTCGGCTAAAGATTGACGACTCTTTAGGTAGGGAAGTTGTTGATTCCTCGTAGCCATAAAGGCAATAAAAAGAGCTTTCACTTCATTATCAGTAAAGCGAACAACGGGCAGGATAGAGTTGTGCATAACAAAATATCCCCCGGTCCTCCCAACTTCAGCGACAAGTGGCATTCCCATAGCTTCAATTTCTCTAATGTCTCTAATAGCTGTCGACCGTGATATGTTAAATTCTTGTATAATTTCAGGAATTGTAAAGTGAGAGCGGTTGTTGATATACCGCATAATTGTATTAATCCGTTCAACTTTTTTCATTTTAGTCTCCTAAACAGTATCATTTTTTGACATGGTTTAAAGGTATTATAAACGTATCAGATGAAAAGATAAATCGTTTGATTAATAAAAAAAGAGGCAGGTTTTGCATATGAAAAATTATACTATAGAAGAAAAAGATAGCTTTATTGTGTTAGGTATTGGAACTGAAATTAAGAGTGAATACACAGACTTTGCTGGAATAAATAAAGAAAAGGAAGACTTTTGGTCGGCTGTTAAAGAAGATGGAAGGCTGGACACTTTAAAAGCTTTAGCGACAAATGAATACATTTTTTCTGTGAGCGAAGCGGTGAATAACAAAATGATGTATTATGCGGGTGTCATGACAGAAGCACAAATAGAAGAAGAATCTAGAGTGATTCAGTTTCCTAAGGGAGAATACTTAGTAGTAAAAGGGGAAGACAAAACAGCTGAAAAGTTAAGTAATAAGTTGACTGGCATCGCCTTCGGTCAAGCTTTACCAGATGCAAATGAGTTTGCTTATGTTGGTGGACCAAATACAACGGTTGAGATGGGGAAAAGAAACGGCTTAGTGTTTGGTGAAATGTGGATTCCAGTTGTTAAGAAGTAAAGTGATAAAAGGTACGAATATGGGAAGTAGAGGCTAACAATCTTGGATTGTTGGCCTTTTTAACATGAATATAATATTCATATGTCTATTGTATTTTTTGCGGCAAGATTAAATAGCTTTTTTGTTACTTTACAATAAAGTATACTTAATATCAGTAATTCATGTAATTAGGGGTGGTTTCTATATTTAGAGAAAATACAAAAAGGATACTTCTGTCATTAGTAACAAATCCAATACTAATAATTGTATACGGGATTTTTTGTTATGAGTTGGCCTTATACTGTAAGTACGGAAGAATGAATTATAATATTTACATTTTGTTATTATGTATAGTACTTTTTATATCCATAACTACATTTACTACAATACGGGTGATAAAAAATAGAGAATATGAATCTAAAAAATTAACTAATTCAATAGCATGGAGATCCATTTCTATTATCATTATTGTTGTAATTACATCATTTTATGGGATGCAGATTTATAAAAGTGCAATAAATTACAATGGTAAATTGGCATGGTTTATAGAAAAGTTAAAACATGAAAGGTCAGTTAAACTTAAACATAATAATATATATAAGTCTGGAGTAGAAGGTATTTTTGAAGATATAAATAAAAAATATCCTTTGCCAAAGAAATTGTATATGGCAACTGATTTTGATCTTACATTTCATTCAGACGGAACAATCACAGCGTTTGATACATTTGTTTATGGGAAAAATGATGATGGGAAAGAAGAAACTTATTTAATCTCTTATAATAAGAAGAAGTCAGAAGATATTACTATAATACGAGACGGATACGCAAAGCCTGATTATAATGATGATAAATTAGTAGAACCTTTAATTGAAACGGTTAAGGCGATTCCAGTTAAGCAAACGGTTAGAAAATGGAATGAAAGTAAGTATGGGTTGATTTATTATGGAAAAAGAAATTGGGGATCCAATACAGAGGGAATTATTAATATTACTGAGGATGGTAAGGGGCAGAGTCTTAAAAAAGCAGCTTCTGATATCATTGGATATACTGTATCTATATTTGTCCCTGGAAAAGAGCAAGAGCTAGTCCCTGCTAGATATAATTTAATAAGTGACGCAAGTTGGAGTAAATCAAAGACGCCTCCAAAAGAAGATATGCTTAAAGAGAAGAAACAACAAGATTTAAAGAATGAAAAAGAACAGTTTTTCCTATCGAAAGAAGTTGGTTATAAACTAAATATGACAGATAAAGCATTAGGGAGCGCCTTTTATTCATTAAGCAAGACTAGTGATGAAGGGAAAACATGGGAGGTTATCAATCCAGACCCATTTAATGGGGGGATTGGTAGTGTATCAGGAATCACTTTTATAAATGATAAACTTGGGTTTTTAGGAGCAATTAGGCCTTCTGGTAATGAAGGAGAGTTATATCGCACAGATGATGGGGGAGTATCTTTTAAAAAGGTAGAATATCCGCCGCATGAAGTGAAATTAGATCATACACAGTCCACAATAAGTCCTTTTGATTCACCTAGTATGCCATATGAGAAAGATGGGGTTTTTAATATGTTAGTTGGACAAGGGGCAGATGGAGACTACAATGGCGATAGTAGTGCACTTTATCAATCAAAAGATAACGGAGAGACATGGGAATTTGTAGAAGAAGTGAAAAAGAAATAATTAGAATGTTTTTTTGAAAAATAAGGTAACTACTCAGCTATACATTTTATTTAGAAGTTTGGTAAGGGGTATAATTCCAGCCATGAAGATAAAAATGGACCTATACCTCGCTGCCTTTCTTTGTTTTATTTCTTATGCTTACTATCAACGCTATATTTATAGAAAGGTATTTTGGTGATATACAAAAATGGATTCGAAATATCACATGTTGTTTTGCTTTATTTGTAGTGGTTTTAGTAGCTCTATGGATAGGGTACTCTTAGATCCTAACTTAAGAGAATGAGAAGTATGTGATTACAATACATTAGATCCGATAATATTACTTAGTTGCATCGTTTTATATTAATCTTTTCTCTCCTCAATCATGATAAAATGTACAATAGGAAATTTTATGTAAAATAAAGGGGGAAGGTTTATGGTCAGCTTGAGTACATTGGTAGCTTTTGCAATTGTTTCGCTTAGCATGGTTTGTTCACCTGGGCCTAATATGATTTACCTCATTTCCCGTTCCATTACGCAAGGACGTATGGCGGGATTTATTTCTTTATTGGGCATCATGCTCGGATTTGTAATCTATATAATCGCAACTATGTTTGGACTTACAGTTCTATTCGTTGCTGTTCCCGCTGTATATGAAGCAGTAAAGTGGGCAGGTGCTGCTTACTTGCTCTGGCTCGCCTGGAATTCGATAAAACCTGGTGCTACATCTATTATGGAACCTCGTACGATTTCTAATGAGCCACCAAAGAAATTATTTCTGATGGGACTCATGACGAATCTTCTGAATCCAAAGATTGCTATTTTGTATGTATCACTTCTACCTCAATTTGAAGATCCAGAGAAGGGATCGTTGCTTTTTCAAGGTGCAGTTTTGGGGCTTACGCAAATCACTGTTAGCTTTATAGTTAACCTTGTAATTGTATGTACAGCAAGTAAAATTGCAAAATGGTTTGGCACACGCCCGACGTGGCTACGAGTACAGCGTTGGCTTATGGCAAGTGTTTTAACGGGGCTTGCTGTACGTCTTGCTTTTGAACGTCGACAGTAAGAGCCTCTTTACCGTCAGTTTCTATAATATAACCTAATAAATATTAATATAATTTATGTATAGTAGATATTTACCTTATAAAATAAGGGGGGAATATTATGACTGAGACAAACGAATCTTTAGAAGTTAATTTGAAAAAAGATGTGAAGTTTTCTATTATAATTCCTGCGCATAATGAAGAAAAGTACATTAGAAAATGTTTAGATTCAATTGCAAAGGCATCAGAGGCATATAAAGAGCAAACGGAAGTTATAGTTGTTTTAAATCGTTGTACAGATAAAACAGAGGAAATAGCAAAATCTTATAATTGTGTTACATTGAAAAATAACGATAAAAACTTATCTAAAATTCGAAATGCAGGGGCTAAAATAGCTAGTGGAGAAATAATCGTTACTATAGACGCTGATACCATAATGACAGAGTCTATGTTGTTTAATGTAGATAAATATTTAGCTTCAGGTACATACATTGGTGGTGGGGTGAATGGTAAGTTTGAAAGAATATCTTTAGGAATATTTCTCTCCGCAATGTTAATCATAATCCCCTTACTTTTTAAGTACGGAGCTATATCTGTAGGGATTTTTTGGTGCTATAGAAAAGACTTTATGGCAATCAACGGATTTAATGAAAACATGCTTATGGCAGAAGATGCAGATTTCGCTAAACGTTTAAAAGAGTGGGGAAAGAAAAATAATAAGAAATTCGGTACTATTAAAAATGGAATGATAACTTCATGCAGAAGATTTGATACATATGGAGACTGGACTTTACTTAAAAATCCAAAAGTAATTTTAGCTTATCTAAAAGGAAATGATAGAAAATACGCAGATAAGACATATTATGATAACCAAGAAAGATGAAAATGGAGAAAATCTGCAGGGGATAGCTAGTACTTTTTTAGATATAATGAGAATCCAACTTAATTTAATAGATATTATAAGAAAACCATCAATTTGATTATCTTTTTTCAAATTGATGGTTTTTATTTTTGAAATAAATATGTATTTTTTTATGAAAATATTTTTTGACCCCCATAAAACTATGTATTCCTCCGAATATGTATAGTGAAGAAAATAAATAGAAGAAAAATGACTATGAAAGAATATAGAAGCATTAATAAAATTACTAGATTAAGTGGGCATCCAAAATGGAAGGATGAAATTACCAATTATATAAAGAAGAGTTATTCAAGGATTGCAGATAAAATAGAAAAAGAATAAGCAAAACGAACACGGTAGAAAATAAGAAAGTAGATAAAAATACAAACTTAACTTTAGTGCCGAGAGAAAAGGAAAAATCATTAAGAAAACGTTAGACTCTAAAAATATAACTAACAGCAAAAAAAACAAGACCGAAGAAAAGTACCAAGAAAATCTGGTTAAATGGTCACTTGTGTAGTGGCCATTTTGCTATTTGAAGGAGGCTGGGAGATTACAAGTGTTGAGTTTAGTAATGAAGATCTTAAGAAAACCGAAAATAGAAGATATCGTATGTAACATACAAAACAACGAAGAAGATAAAGAAGCATTTATCGTACAGTATCAGCCTTTTATTAGAAAATCAATTTCATCTGTCTGCCGCCGGTATATTACAGAACAGGATGATGAATATAGCATTGGATTGTTTGCGTTTAACGAAGCAATTGAACAGTATTCATATACAAAAGGAAAATCCTTTTTAGCGTTTGCTGATCTTCTTATAAAAAGAGATGTAATTGACTATATACGTAAGGAGTCTAAACATAACTTTGTCTTTTTAAAAGAAGATGAGCAAGAGGAAATGTTAGAAATGCAAGTGTCGCTTACGGAGTATATGAAAGAGATGGAAAATAGTAACCGTAAGGAGGAAATTCTTCATTTTCAAAGTGTGCTAGCTGAGTTTAAAATCACATTCTCAGAGCTTGCTAAAGAATCTCCTAAGCATCGTGATACACGTGAGCACTTAATAGGAATTGTGAAAATAATTATAAAAGAAGAGGAAATGATGGAAGAGCTGTTCCGAAAGAAAAAGTTACCGCTTAAACATATTGAACCGCGTGTTAGGGTAAGTCGTAAAACGTTGGAACGACATAGAAAATACATTATTGCAATGTGTATTATTTTTGCAAACAACTATACATATATTCTGGATTACATAAGAGGGGAAAAGCATGATGAATAAAGGAATTGTGATGGATATAAAAAAGCATAGCGTAGTTGTTTTAACACCAAATGGAGAGTTTATTACGTGTAAAAGAAAAGGGGATTCTTGCATAATCGGGGAGGAAATCTCGTTTGATGAGCAAGAACAAAAAGCATCGCATTTTTCGATTCCTTCCTTTTTAAAGCCTGCATCAATACTTGTTGCTTGTTTTCTATTTGCAGTGCTGTTTTTCTACAACCAACCAGAAGAAAAAGTATTTGCTTACGTCTCAGTTGATATAAATCCAAGTTTAGAGGTGAGCGTAACAAAGGATTTTCGTGTTATAGATTTGCAGGCTTGTAATGATGATGGAAGGCGTATTTTAAAAGAATTGAAGCAATGGGAAAATAAACAATTACAAGAAGTAATACGTACTATTATAAAGCAAAGTCAAGAGGATAAGTATTTAACGAATGATAAGCAAGTTATGCTAACAGCTGTTGCAAAGGACAAGGCACTAGAACCACTTTTGGAAAAGGCAATGAAAGAATTAAAGAAAGAATATGAGCTAAAACATATTACAGTTGAATATCAAAGTAGCACAATGCAAATACGAGAGAATGCTAGAAAAGCTGGAATTGGCACAGGTGTTTATATAAAGCAAGAGAATGAGAAGAACAAATCACTTACGCCTCCTGTCACCCCGTCTAATCCGGTGGAAAACGAAGAAGAGGTAAAATCACAGCCGGAGTCATCTCCTGATGCAACACTCGATTTGTCTCCTGTAAAAGAAAAAAAATATGAAAAGCAAGAGCAGAAAGAACAAAAGAAAACAGAGGAACAGCCATCGAAGCAAATAAAAGAAAACAATGGAAGAGGATCTCAGCAAGAAAATAGAGGGAATCAACAGGAGAATAACAGTAGAGAAGCTCAACAAGGAAATAATGGGAATCAGCAAGGGAACAACGGAAGAGGATCTCAACAAGGGAATAATGGGAATCAGCAAGGGAACAACGGAAGAGGATCTCAACAAGGAAATAATGGGAATCAGCAAGGGAACAACGGAAGAGAATCTCAACAGGGAAATAACGGAAACGAGCAAGGGAACAACGGAAGAGGGTCTCAACAAGGGAATAATGGAAATGGGCAAGGGAACAATGGAAGAAATCCTCAACAAGGAAATAATGGGAATCAGCAAGGGAACAATGGAAGAGGATCCCAGAAAGAAAATGACGGAAACGAGCAAGGAAACAATGGTAGGGGGTCTCAACAAGAAAATAGAGGCCACCAGCAAGGGAATGAAAAGAAGAATCAATAGAATATGGAAGTGAGAGATTCATTTCAAAGCTAAAAGGATTTCTCTCGCTATTGTGGGCAGTAAAACTCCCATCTCAAAATTTGGCTGGGGCAAAGAAGTTAGGTGGGAGTTGGGCTGCTTGTAAATGCCCAATTGGTGAGGGCTGATTAAAGTTGCACTTTATTATTTTATAGTTCTATTAAGAAGGAGTATGTGAAAAATATAATGGAGAAAAACATTCAACAAGAGAAAGATAAAGAAAAACCTGTTTTTTATGATCCGAAAGGAAGGAGAAACATAGCCTTTATTTGGTTTCTATGTATCTCAATAGTTAGTGTAAGTGTTGTATTTTATTTTTTCTTTCAAAGTATTTTTTCAACACCAGAAATTCCAAATATGAATAGCGCTGTACAACAAGATACTAAACTTGTACCAATTAATCAAAAACTTAGTGATCAGCAGTTAAAGAAGGAAGCATTTAACCCAAATACCGAAACAAAGGATAATAAAAATTTGGTGAATCCGCCGAAGGATAGTAAACATCCTAAAGAAGTGTATGGTTTTTATGTAAACTGGGATGAAAATAGTACCGCTTCTTTAAAAGAAAATATCGATTCATTAACTACGTTAGTACCAGAGTGGTATCATTTAAAAGCAGATTTAACGATTAGAAGTGAGATAAAACCTGAGATAGTAAAGTTGGCAGAAAAAAATCAAGTGAAGATTATGCCTTTGCTTACTAACTATACTGAGGAAGCTTCTGGTCCTGATAGTGGGCTAATTCATAAGTTACTGAGTTCCTCAAACGATGTAAAGACAAAGTTTATTAATGATTTAGTAATCCAAGTTAAAAAAAATCAGTTTTCAGGTATTAATATTGACTTTGAGGCCGTACCTGAAAGTGATAGAGAAAACTTAACAAATTTTATGAAAGAACTTACTAAGGAATTTCATGAACATGATTTGCTCGTTACACAAGATGTTCCAGCTAATGATAAGGCTTTTGATTATAGTGCGTTAGCAAAAATAATAGATCGAATGATTGTAATGATGTACGATGAGCACTATGGAGCGGGGGAACCAGGACCAATTGCTTCAAATAAATGGTTCCAACATACATTAAAAGAACTGAATATTCCGTCTAATAAACTTATAGTTGCTTTCGGTAACTATGGATATGATTGGGAAGTAAATAGTAAAGAAGCTGCAAAGTCTATGACTTTTTCAGAAGTTATGGCAATGGCTCATGATTCAAATATAAAAATTCAATGGGATAAGGTGAGTGGAAATCCGTATTTTAGATATAAAACAGGAGAGAAAGAACATACTGCTTGGTTCTTAGACGGTGTTACTCTTTATAATCAAGTGAAAATCGCAATGGACAATCATGCAAAGGGGTTTGCGCTATGGAGATTAGGAGCAGAAGATCCTACAATATGGAAAGTTTTAAAAAATCCTATTGAGGTACAAAAAAATCCTAATGTATTACATAAAATCAGTAGTTTAGATGAAGTGAATTATTCTGGACAAGGTGAAATTTTACAGATTGAGAATGAAAGAAAAAATGGATTGAGAGATTTTAAAGTAGGCAAAGATGATTATATTACAGATGAAGTATATCAATCCTTACCATCTGCATATGAAGTGCAACGATATGGAAAACCAAATGGGAAACAAGTAGTATTAACATTTGATGATGGACCAGACCCGAAATATACGCCAGAAATATTAGATATATTAAAAGAGAATCAAATAAAAGCTGCTTTTTTTGTGCTTGGTGAAAACGCGCAACTAAATACTAGTATTGTAAAAAGAATATACGATGAAGGGCATGAAATTGGCAATCATACTTTCAAGCATCCTAACATAGCAGATACGTCTTTACTACGAACGAAAGTAGAACTTAATACGACGCAACGTTTAATTCAGGAAGTAACTGGACATTCTACGGTTTTATTTAGACCGCCATATGAAGCGGATGCTAGCCCGGATTCATCAAATGAAATATTGCCTATTTTACGTGCACAAAATATGAACTATACAATGGTAGCGGAAAAAGTTGATCCCGAAGACTGGGCAATACCATCAACAAATGAATTAGTAAAGCGTGCTCTTAATCCCATTTATAAGGGAGAGGGAAATATTATTCTTCTCCATGATGCGGGAGGGAACCGTACACATACAGTAGAGGCGCTCCCAATCATTATTAAAGACCTAAAAAAGCATGGATATAGTTTTGTAACAATTTCAGATTTAATGAATAAAGAACGAGATGAAATTATGCCTCCTGTTTCTTCTGAGGGGAAGCAATATTTACTTTACAATAAAGCTGTCTTTTCAGGGGCAGGATACTTTAAGCATATATTAACAACTATTTTTTATATTGCTATTGGATTAGGGATTTTTCGATTTTTATTCTTAATTTATTTTGCATGGAAGCAGAAAAGAAAAATGTTATCTCGCTATATTAATTCGTCCTATCAACCTTTTGTTAGTGTTGTCATAGCAGCATATAATGAAGAAAAGGTGATAGCCAAGACGATTCGCTCAATTTTGGATAGTAATTATAGAGAATTTGAAGTTATTGTTGTGGATGACGGATCGACAGATGGTACGTCAAAAGTAATGAAAGAAACATTTTATAAACACCCTAAAGTTCGTTTCATTCAGAAAGAAAACGGCGGGAAATCATCGGCAATGAACCTAGGGTTTCAACAATCGCGAGGAGAAATCATTGTCACTTTAGATGCGGATACTATTATTGCGCAAGACGCCATTTCTCTAATGGTTAGACACTTTGAAGATCAGAATGTAGCTGCAGTTTCAGGTAATGTCAAAGTGGGGAATAGACGGAATTTGTTAACTACTTGGCAACATGTTGAGTACATTACAGGGTTTAATTTAGAACGTAGAGCTTTTGATGAGTTAAATTGTATTACAGTAGTTCCAGGAGCTATTGGGGCGTGGCGCAAAAAGAATGTAGTTGAATCTGGATATTTAAGCGAAGATACGTTAGCAGAAGATACGGATCTTACTATTACATTTTTACGTCAAGGGCATAGAATTGTATATGAAGAAAAAGCGCATGCTTTTACGGAATCACCTGAAGATGTGAAAAGTCTCATTAAACAGCGGTATCGTTGGTCATATGGTACACTTCAATGTCTTTGGAAACATCGAAAAGCGTTATGTAATCCAAAGCATAAAACATTAGGATTTATTGCACTGCCTAATATGTGGTTATTCCAATATGTGCTGCAATTCATTGCTCCTTTTGCAGATATATTAATGATTATAGGACTATTTAGTAGTAATCCGCTAAAAGTTTTAGGATTTTATCTTGTTTTCTTTTTAATGGATCTTCTCGCTTCTCTGTTCGCATTTAAATTAGAGGAAGAGAACCCAAAACCATTGGCATGGTTAATTTTACAACGTTTTATTTATCGCCAATTTATGACTTATGTTGTCATTAAATCTATATTCTCATCGCTTCGAGGAGTAGCGGTAGGGTGGAATAAACTAAAGAGACTGGGGAGTGTTAAACATTCCACGGAACATAAGGAGGCATCATAAAAGAGCAGACTATCTGCTCTTTTTTTCATTGGTTTTAGTTAGTTGAATGTAGAGTTGTAGTATAAAAACTGCTGCTTCTATAATGAGATTCCTATTCATCATTAATGGTGAGACATTATGTTAAGCTAATCCTTTAGTTTCGGATTAAAGTTTTTTTATATTTTTTTAAAATGACGGACACAAAAACGCATATACCTCCGAATTATATATATGGATAACATAAATATGTATATAAAAGGGGAGAAATAAGATGAAAGAAAAAAAAGAAATGTTTCAAGAAATCGCTGAGGTGTTAAAGGTATTGGCGCATCCAGTTCGTCTATCTTTAGTAAAAATAATGCTTGCAAAAGGTCCTACTAATGTAACAACAATGTATGGGGATTTACAAATGCCTCAAAGTACAATTAGTCAACATTTATCTAAACTAAAAGCTGCTAAAATGGTTACAGGTACTCGGAAAGGATTAGAAATTTATTATGAGGTAACTGACAATCGCACAAAATCAATATTAGCATGTTTAGTTTAAATAATGACTTCTATTTCAAAATAAAAAACGCTATTCTTTTCTATGATTTTACAGAGAGAATAGCGTTTTTTATTTTTAAGGAGTATCTTTTTATATGCCTATAGAATGGAGTGAAAGGTTTATGGGTTTAAATGTACCCTACCATTACCTTAGGTTCTAATGCGTCTAATAATGAAAAAATTCTCGGTTTAGGGGTGCTTCTTTATAGCTTACGTACAATTGAGATTAGAAAAAGTAGAGCGAGCGCTTAATGAGGCGGAAGTAGTGTTTATATGCGAAACTTTATAGAAATCTCATTTTTCTAATTGTATCTTTTTAGATTGATGGATGTGGGGTCACGTCCATCAATCTAAGAAAACAAGTTAGCTAAAAAATGATGAAAATAAACTTTATAGAAATAAAAAATATGAACGTAGAGGATTAAACAAAGTATATAGTGCTTTTTTAGTCATGTAATCTTTTAATCTGATGATCTTTTCCCCATTCAAACAGATCATTCATTATTTGCATTAAAGATTTTCCGTATTCACTTATGGTGTACTCAACCTTTGGTGGTACTTCTTGATATACGGTACGATAGATAATCCCATCAGCTTCAAGTTGCCGAAGTTGTTGTGTAAGAACCTTTTGTGTAATGTTTGGGATTTCTCGTTTAATTTCATTTGTTCGCATTTTTCCATCCGACAAAATACATAAAATATGAACTTTCCATTTTCCACCGATTACATCGAGTGTTGTTGCAATTGGGCAATTATCATTTTGATTCATATAACACCTCCAAAGGTACTTCAAGGTTCCTATAGTACCTGAAAGTACGTACTTTTCAATTATATGTAACTCATTCATACTAATACGTAAAGGATTGATTAATTTATAAAGGGGCTGGAAAATGATGAGAACACTTGTAATTGTAGCACACCCTCATATTGAAAAATCAAAAATTAATAAAAGATGGATAGAAGAACTTGAGAAACATTCAGATGAAATTACGGTGCATGAATTATATAAGGTGGCACCGGATTGGGAGTTTAATATTGAAGAAGAGCAAAAGTTATTAGTAGAACATGACAGATATATATTTCAATTTCCGCTTTACTGGTACAGCACACCACCATTATTAAAAAAATGGTTCGATGATGTATTAACATATGGATTTGCGTACGGATCACAAGGAGATAAAGTGAAGGGGAAAGAATTTGGTGTAGCTATTTCTATAGGTGGATTAGAAAAAGACTATGAAAATAGTGGGATTACAATGGATGAGTTGACGAAACCATTCCAAGCTACATGCCTATATACAGGTATGGAATTTATACCTTCCTTTTATTTATATGGTGCAGAATACAAACTAAGTGATGAAGAGATTGATAAAAGTGCACCTGAGTATGTGCAATATGTAATGAACAAGAAGTATTCTAATATATAATGAAAAATAGCCATTTACTTGTGAAGTAAATGGCTATTTTATATTCTTCTTATATTCACTAAGTGTAATCTTTAGTAAATTAATAGTTAATCTGGTAAAATAAAAAACCTAACATATATAAAGGGGAGTTTTACTTGAGAACGATGCGACAATTATTACAAAAGAGAGCAATGCAATCACCAAATTTGGAAGCGCTTGTAGGGGGGAAGAAAAGATATTCGTTTCAGCAATATAATGAACGAGTAAATCAGCTTGCACATTATTTGTTACATAATGGTGTGCAAAGAGGAGATCGTATAGGAATACTATGCAAAAATAATCACCCATTTCCAAGCGTTATGATGGCAAGTTTAAAAATTGGAGCGGTATTTATTCCGCTAAATCATCAGCTTACTGTATATGAATTAGAAACGATTGTAAAAGAAGCGAAATTAAAAGTGTTAGTTATTGATGAAGAATTTAGTGAAGTGTTATTAAATGTTGATGCTGTTAAAGAAATCCCTTATGTAATTCAAACGACAAAAGAAGGCTTTGGTTCATTTGAATTAGAGTTGCAAAAACAGCCAACGACAGAACCGAACGTAGAAGTTCATGAAGAAGACGATGCCATTTACTTATTTACTTCAGGAACGACTGGACAGGCGAAAGCATGTGTAATTGGACATAAAAATTTACATCATTATTTTGCTGAAATTGCGGGACAAAGAGAAATCCCAGCAGGTGAACGCTTTTTATCTGTGCATCCATTGTTCCATATGAGTGGCGTGCTTTCTATTTTAAATTGTATTTATCATGGCGTTACAATGATTTTCTTAGCTGATTCGAACCCCACTCTTATTTGGGATAAGATTGAAGAAGAGAAAATTACTACGATGCTTGCGTTCCCAGCTGTTTATAGTTACATGCTTGATGAATTAAATAAAAAAGAACGTAATATTTCAACCTTTAAAGTAGCACAAAGCGGTGGTACAAAAGTGCCAGAAACACTCATTCAAAAATATATGGAAAAAGGAATATATATGGTGCAAGGCTATGGTAGTACAGAAGGTTGGGTTGTAACCTCATGGCATCCAATGATGGGAAAAGAAAAGATGTCTTCTGTAGGAAAAACCTTGAAAAATGTAGAGGTGAAAATTGTTCATCCGGAAACAGGACATGAACTAACAACAAATGAAGTTGGAGAGATTCATGTGAAAAGTCCATACATGTTTAAAGGGTATTGGAATAATGAAAAGGCGACAAAGAAGGTAGTAAAAGATAACTGGTTTAACATGGGTGATGCTGGCATGATAGATGACGATGGATTCCTGCATATTATGGGAAGATATAAAGACGTTATTATACGCGGTGGTGACAATGTATATCCAGATCAAGTAGAAGATGTCATTCATGAAATACATGGTGTTTTAGAAGTTGCAGTAGTTGGAGTTCCAGATGACTTTTGGGGTGAGGTTCCGACAGCGTATATTGTAAAAGATATGCAAACGTCTTTAACGGAAGAAGAAATTATGCAGCATTGTAAAGAAAAACTAGCAAGTTATAAAATACCCAAAGTTGTATTTATGGAAAAATTGCTGAAAAATGCTTTAGGAAAAGTATTGAAGAGGGAATTAAGAGAAGATGTATTTGTAAAATAAAAAAGCTATTAGATGATGAATCCAGTTATGTGTAACGCATAACTGGATTTTTTGTTTATGATTCTGTTAGTGATTATTGTTGATATTTGGAACTTTCTTTGTGTTTTTGCTGTAATATTGAAAATAAAGGAAGTTAATTAATTTCAGTACAAGGGGGAGAAAATATGGCTATAAAATTAGAAACTGAGCATTTATGTATAGAACCTTTTACCAATGATGATGTGTTTAGAATTAAAGAATTGGCTAATGACAAAGATTTAGCTAATATTCTTGGGCTTCCACACCCATATAAATTGGAGTTCGCGCAAGATTGGGTTGATATGCAACCAGAACTTATTAGGCAAGGAATCGAATATCCTTTAGGAATTGTTTCTAAAGAATCAAGAAAAATTGTAGGTACAATTACGCTAAGAATTGACAAGGGTAATAATAGAGGTGAGCTTGGTTATTGGATTGGTAAGAATTATTGGGGCAAGGGTTTTGCAACTGAGGCTGTAAACAGAATGATTCAATTTGGCTTTATCGAATTAGGTCTAAACAAAATTTGGGCATCTGCCATTTCTAGAAATAGATCGTCGATTAAAGTGTTAGAGAAGTCGGGCTTACGTAAAGAAGGTACATTACGACAAAATAGACTTTTAATAAATACATATGAAGATGTTGATGTTTATGGAATATTAAAGACAGAATACACGGTTTAAATTACAGATAAGATTGGTAGTACGATAACAAAAGGAAACCCTTCAGAATAGGGTTTCCTTTTTGTATTTCTCAAAAATCAACATTGTAGTTTAGCAGACCCTTGTTCATCAAAAACATAATAATTTACTAGATTTTGTATTTTGTGTAAGATAATAAAGAATATTCAATTAATAATTCGAGGGATGAAATTAAATGAAGCTACCGTTATTAGAAGTAGAGACGGATAGACTCATTATCCGTCCATTTCAAAAAGATGATTATGAAAGTTGGTTAGATGGATTTAACAAGAGACTGCCATCGCAGTATAAATACGACGATGGCTATCAAGTTATGGCATCATCAACAAAAGAATGGTTCACGGAATGGATAAGAGGTTTTGATGAAGCAGCGCATCGAGATGAGATGTATGTATTAGGTATTTTTCGTAAAGAAGATGGGGTTAATATTGGAAAGCTAGAGCTAATAAAAATTTTACGTATGGACTATCAATGGGCGATGATGGGATATTCCATACATAATCAATACTGGAGAAATGGATATGGTGTTGAAAGTGTGAAAGCTGCGTTATCGTTATTTTTTAATAGCCTGAAGTTCCATAGAATTGAATTACATATACGTTTTGATAATGAGCCATCGGTTCGTCTTGCGGAAAGAGCAGGTTTTTCATTTGAATGCAAAAGAGAGGCGTTTTCTTTAGAGAATGATAAGTGGATGGATTTTCTTATTTATTATAAAAATAAGGAGATGAATATATGAGAGTGTTTATTACAGGTGGCAGCCGCGGGTTAGGGTTACAGTTAGTAAAAGTATTTCATGAAAATGGGCATATCGTTTATCCATTAGTTAGAACTGAGGTTGCAGTAACGCAATTGAAGCAAATGTTTAGTGGTAGATGTTTTCCTATATTGGCAGACTTAACGGCTGATGAGAGTACGGAGCAAATTAAGAAGCAGCTTGAGGAATATACAGAGTATGTTGATCTAGTTATAAATAACGCTGGTATTACTGGGAAGGAGACTGAGATTTTACATACAAATTCAGAAGAGTTAACGGACTTATTTAATATTCATTGCTTAGGTGTAATTCGGGCTGTAAAAGGTATATATGTGGCGTTGGCTAAATCGAATCATCCGAGAATAATAAATGTGTCCTCTCGATTAGGATCATTACATAAAATGGCGAACAAAGAGTTTCCGCAAGGCCAGTTCTCATATTCATATCGAATTGCTAAAGCTGCACAAAATATGTTAACACTCTGCTTACAACAAGAGTTTGAGAATAAAGGAATTCGTGTAACTGCCATTCACCCAGGAAAATTAAAAACTGATATTGGTGCCTTTGATGCGAATATGACTCCGGCTGAAGGAGCAAAAAATATATATGATTGGGTAATAGATTCAAATGAGGATATTTCAGGAAAGTTTATTGAGCCTGGTGTGGGGGAATTGAAGTGGTGATATACGATCTTGCAATCATTCAGAATCTATTTGGCCCTTCTAAAAAAGTATTAAATGGCTTACCAAATGCAGTAACGATTGAAGAAATAGAAGAAGATGTTTTGTATAACGTACAAACATATAAAGAAAAGGTAAGTAGATTTGAAGAGGTTTGTTTTAATTGGGAGTTAAAAAGAGCAAGTATTGTATTAAACAAAAGGTTTAGTAGTTATAACTCAAGTGTGAGAGTGTTACTTGATGCAGGTTTTTCTTTGTATGCCGCAAAGATAGAAGTATGTAGAGAATTAAACAATGTAGAAGAGCTTGAAAGACAATATACATATCGATCAATAGCAGAAGGAACGTTATCGGAAAAAGAATTTAAATATATTTGGGGACAATGTATGTCGGGTTCAGGGAATCAAACTTCAATTGTAACTATCGATGAACATTTTTATTCAGTGCAAACAGAGTTAGGTAAGGGTTGGGAAAAGTCATGTATTGTTTTTTATGATAAAACTGAGCCAATTGGTATGTCCATACCGCATATAGAAACTGGAACAGAAAGTGAAGGACGATTATTTTACTTTGGAGTAATGCCTTATTATCGCGGGAAAGGAATTGCTTCCCAGCTGCATCTTCAATCGTTGCATAGGTTAAAGGAAATGGGGGCTACTTATTACATCGGAAGTACACATACTTCAAATGAAAAGATGCAGAGGATATTTTGGAGAAATTATTGTTCGGTGAAAACGGAGACAGAGCTTTATTATAAAATTTTTAAAGTAGATTAGGAGAAAAGAAAATGAAGACTATAAATGTATTTCATTACGACGCATTTACGAATAAACCAAATAAGGGAAATCCAGCAGGTATTGTATTAGAAGCAGATGGATTAACGGAAGAGGAAATGCAAATTATTGCTGAAAAAGTTGGATATAACGAAACAACTTTTGTTCTTTCCTCAGAAGTAGGAGATATAAGAATGCGCTATTTTACACCTGGTTTTGAAATGAATTTATGTGGTCATGGGACAGTAGGGACGATATATGCCTTGCGCGAAAAAGGTTTATTAGAAGAGAAAAGTAACCTTACGATTGAAACGAAGGCTGGGATTTTACCGATACAAATAGGTGTAAATGAAAATGGAGAAACCTTTATTAAAATGAGACAGGCAGGACCTCAGTTTAAAGAATTTACAGGTTCAAAAGAAGAATTAGCTCATAGTATCGGTTTAGAAGTAAATGATTTAGATGTAAGTTTACCGATTGTATATGGAAGTACTGGTAATTGGACTGTAATTGTACCGATTAAAAATCTAGATGCGTGTGAGAGAATGAAACCTAATAATGCTGCATTTCCGTCAGTATTAAGAGAAATACCTAATGCTTCTATTCACCCAATTTGTCTAGAAACTTATGATGAACTAGCACAAATGCATGGCCGTCATTTCTCGTCAGCTTATGCTGGGACGATTGAAGATCCAGTGACAGGAACAGCTTCAGGTGTAATGGGAGCGTATTATGCGGAGTATTTAGAGAAAGATTTTGAACATGAATTGGACTTAATCGTTGAGCAAGGACAGGAAATAAATAAAGATGGTCGTGTAACTGTTTATGTAACGAAAGGGATAGAAAACGAAAAGTTACAAATAGATATTGCTGGAACAGCGGTGTATGTGAAAGAGTTTGAAGTTTTAATATAAAAAAGAAAGCCCGGCATACATCCGGACTTTCATTATCTGTTCAACACTTCAATATACGAAGCATCTCCAGTTGTTCTTAAAGCAGAGCGAAAATTGTTATTTTCTAGCGTTTTAGCGACTTGTTGTAATTGCTGTGCATCATCATGATGGATAAGTAAGCTGTCAGCACCGCTTTCTTCTATATGAATATGTTCGACGTTTCCAATGGCATCATGTACAGCTTTTAAAAATTCAGGTTTCATGGTGTCCTCCTATATGTATGTAACGTTTTTATTTAGTATTTCCTTATTTTTGAAATATAAAAGTAAATGAAAGGAGAAATAAAATGAATATAAAGCAGTTTAACGAACATATAACATCACTATTTGGAGAGCATCTTCATAAATACGGCGATGATGAATATGGTTTTACTCATATAAGTAAAGATGAATTTCACAAAATCGGTTACACAACAAATTTAACGTTAGAAACTATTGAAGAAGCGTATAAAAATGGAGTCGATATGATAGTTACACATCATGCGCCGTGGAGTTTTTTATTTGGTATGGAAGAGGCTTGTATTGAGAAATTGAAGCAATATGAAATGAATCATTTTTGGGTTCATTTGCCGTTAGATTTTGTAAAGTTTGGCACGTGTACATCGTTATTTAACGGAATTGGGATAGATACAATACTGGAATATTCCACGTATGAGGAAGAAGAACTACCGGGAATAGGAGAATATAAAGAAGCGATTCCTTTTTCAAACTTAGTTGGAAAACTTGAAGAAAAAATGGAAGAGAAAGTGAAGAGCTGGAGAAATCACGATAAACTAGTAAAACGGATTGCGATTTTAACCGGTGCAGGAAACAATACAAATTTGATTGAACGTGCATTAGAAAAAGGGTGTGACACGTACATAACAGGTGAAAAAACATTATATACAGTGCAACATGCGAAATTTAAAGGGATTAATTTAATTGTAGGCAGTCATACGTTTACAGAAGTGTTTGGTGTAGAAAGTTTGGCTCATAAATTACAAGACATAGACCCTGCAATAGAAATTATTAGAGTATATGAAGAGCATTTAGAGTGATAAAATCACGTTATCATAAATGAGATATTGAAGAAAGCCATTGTAATAAAATAAAATTGTTGTTTGTTATATTAGGATGGTTGGGAGGATTTCCCTTGCGTTTGTCAAATAATAGTAAAGTTGTCTTTTGAATTAAGGGAATCTTCCGAATTAAAGGGTGAGAGAATGGACATTTCAATAATCACTGCACAACTAGTTAAGGAAAAAGTTATTTCACATTATCCAAATAGCGTAAAAGCATTAAACGGGGGAACGGCAAGTACTATATATTTGTTAGATGAACAATACGTTGTAAAGTTGAATGAATCGGATGTCATACGTGAAGAAGCTTATTTTCTTCAGTTTTATAAAAAGGACGAATTATTTCCAAAGCTTTTATATAAGGAACCTTTAAATCGCTATATTGTTTACTCATTCCTTGAGGGCACAACTTCTTGCAAACTAGGCTATAAACGGAGTGTTCTTTGTAAACTTGTAAAAGAAGTTATCAATGAGTATGAAGTAGCTACAGAGGTTGATGGCTGGGGATGGAAAGAAAATCCGGTTCAATCTTGGAGTGAATTTTTAACAACAAATGTGATAGAAGCTCATGAAAATGTAAGGCGTTACATAAGTGAAGAAGAGTATAGAACGGTTCTTAAGTTAGCGAATAGGGACGCTGGAATAAATCAGCCGTTTTTATTGCATGGTGATCTTGGATTTCATAATTTTATATTTCAAGAGAATAAACTGCACGGTGTAATTGATCCTTTACCAGTGTTAGGAGATCCTATATATGATTTAATTTATGCGTTCTGTTCAACTCCGGAAGATTTAACAAAAGAAACGATTGGTTATGCGATGAAACAATGTGTATTTCATAAAAATGACCGTGATTTATATGAAGAAATAGTCATAGGATTATATTTGCGTATAGATACATGTTTACGGCACCACCCGAAAGATTTAGAAGATTATTTAGAAGCTTGGCGTTATTGGATAGGTGAGGTTGAGGTGACTTTATAGTACAAATATTTTTGGGGAGATAATGAGATGAATGTTGCAGAAGCGAAAAAGGATTTACTGTAATTCCATTATCGGTTACAGTTGTCTATTTACTTACTTTTATAAGTTTAAAAATTGAAAATAAAAAAGCAGATCATTATCAACAAAAGTCAGCTTAATAAAAATATAGGGATAGGGGAAATTATGATGAAAAATTTCGTTTGTACAACGTGTGGCGTGCAGTATGCAGCGAGTGTAGAAGAACCGGTGAGTTGTCATATTTGTGATGAAGAGAGGCAATATGTGAATCCGAAAGGGCAGTCTTGGACGACTTTAGAAAATTTACAAACAGATGATACATATAAAAATGAAATAATAAAAGAGGAAAATGGACTTTATAGTATTACGACAAAACCAGGATTTGCGATCGGTCAAACGGCATTTGTAGTGAAAACAGAGTCATATCGTTTACTGTGGGACTGTATTACGTATTTAGATGAAACGACAATTACGAAAATAAAAGAGCTTGGCGGATTAGATGCGATTGCATTGTCTCATCCTCATTATTATTCAACGCAAGTAGAATGGGCAGAGACATTTGATGTACCAATTTATATACATGAAGATGATAAAGAGTGGGTGATGCGTCCGAGTAGTCGTATTATTTATTGGTCTGGTGAGTCTTTACAATTAGCTGATGGATTAGTCATTCATCGTTTAGGGGGACATTTTAAAGGTGGATCTGTCTTACATTGGGAAGAAGGTAATGACGGAAAAGGAATTTTGTTAACAGGTGATATTATTCAAGTTGTAGCAGATGAGCGGTGGGTAAGCTTCATGTACAGCTATCCAAACTTAATTCCACTACCAGCGAGAAAAGTGGAAGAAATGGTGAATCGAGTGAAGCCGTTACAGTTTAATCGTTTATACAACGCTTTTCATCGAGTAGTAAAAGAAAATGCAAATGAGGCAGTTGAACGTTCTGCTGACAGATATATAAAAGCAATAGAAGGAAAGTTGTTTCATACGTAAAAGGAGAGTAGCTTAATGAAAACGTTAGTATGTTTTGGAGATAGTATTACAGCTGATGAAACATTTTTTGATGGAATGCCGAGATTAACACCACGTTTGCAAGAGATGTTTCCGAACTGGAAAGTAGTGAATGCAGGTGTTCCAGGTGATAATACATTCGATGCGTTAAATAGAATTGAAGAAGATGTAATATCATATAAACCAGATTTCGTAACAGTTTTTCTTGGTACGAATGATGCAGTTTCTTTTTCTCAAGTGTCATTACAAGCATATAAAGAAAACTTAGAGAAGATTGTGAACCAAGTTTCATCAGATAAAGTACTACTGATTAGTCCTGCACCAGTTGATGAAGAAAGACAGCATAATAGAACAAATAGAGTGCTTAGTCAGTATGCAGACGTGGTAGAGGAAGTGGCAAAAGAAACAGGAAGCTATTTTCTAAATTTGTATGCTGAAATGATTCAAGAACTGAATTATAAAAGGTTTGTAGAAAATGATGAAAAAGATGGATTACACTTTGGGCCAGAAGGTTATGAGTATGTAGCGAAGTTAATTGGTGAAAAGTTAAAAGGGATTTTATAAAAAAAGCAAAGCGATATCGCTTTGCTTTTCATTGTTTTTAGTAAATTAATCTAGAAATGCTTGCTGCAATGCTTTGAGCCCATCGCTATAGATACCATGAAACAGATTAATTGCCTCTTCATCACTAACTTCAACAGGAGTGAACGTACCAGACCACTCTACTAACGATGTGTTACTTTCAGTACCTTCTTTAACCTGGATTGTAGATAAATAATTAGTGACTGGGAACGGTGCATTCATGATTGAATACGTGTAGTAGCGCTCTTTATCATTGAATACTTCTAATCGTTCTATAATTGTATCGCCATCTGGATTAGCTAGATGACGTACACGACCGCCTTCAGTTAATTTACTGCTAGGTATATAAGGTAACCAGTCTGGAAGGGAGTTGAAACCTCCGATTAATTGCCATACTTGTTCAGGTGAAGAAAAAATTTCCATAGATGTAGTAGTATGTGCCATATTCATTACGCTCCTTTTTATCTCGATATTTGCGAGCAAATAATCAGTGGGGATGACCCCACTGATTAAGGTTTCAAATTATTTTACGTTGATTGGTAGTGGTGCATTAGGTGCTACTAGTTTTTGTTCGCGCATTTCTTCCCAGAATGCTGCTGGAATTACTGTATTTAAGGCATTTTGGTCTTCTACAATACGTTCCGGTTTACTTGCACCAGGAACAACAGCAGCAACTGCTGGATTGGCTAGTGAAAATTGTAGTGCAGCAGCTTTGATGCTGATTTCGTGACGATCTGCAAGAGCTTTGATTTTCTCAACTTTTGCAATAATTTCTGGCGATGCTTTTTGATATTCGAAGTGAGCGCCGCCAGCAAGAATACCTGAGCTATATGGGCCACCAACAACAATATCCATATTATGCTTTACAGCTGCAGGCATTACTCGTTGCAATGCACGTTCGTGGTCTAATAATGAATAGCGACCAGCTAGTAAGGATATATTTGGTTTCGCTTCTTCTAAATCAAGCATAAGTTCAATTGATTCTACTTTGTTTACTCCAAGCCCCCAGCCCTTAATAACTCCTTCTTCACGTAAACGTGTTAGCGCACGGAATGCTCCTGTTCGAGCTGTTTCAAATTGTGAAATCCACTCATCACCATAAAAGTCTTGTGCTAAATCATGAATGAAAACAAAGTCTAGACGATCTGTTTTTAAACGTTTCAAACTTTGCTCGATAGAACGAAGTGTTGCATCTGCGCTATAGTCATTGATCATTTTATTTTTGCGACCAAATTCGAAAAGTCCGCCTTTTTCACCTAAATCACGTGCAGATGGATCTTCTAGTTCATCTGAAATCGTTCGACCTACTTTGGTGCTTAAAAAGTAATCATCACGATTTCTTTTTGACAGTGCTTCACCAAGACGGATTTCCGCTAATCCAGATCCATAAAGTGGAGCTGTATCAAAGTAACGAACGCCATTCTCCCAAGCAGCATCCACTGTAGCGATTGCTTCTTCCTCTGGGATATTACGGTACATATTTCCTAGTGGTGCTGTACCAAACCCGATTTTTTCTTTTAGTAATTTACTCATTATAGATATCCTCCTAAAATATATTTGAAAATTATTTATTCATTGTGAATGGATGTGAAAATGAAAACATGTCATTTCATCGTCTGACAAAATGTATGATAAAAATACTCACTTTAAAGTACAGGTACTAACAGGTAATTTCTAACACTGCATGACTCACTCAACTCTTACAAATGCTATTATGAAATGTATTTTACATAATGAAAAGTACGTACTTTAAAGTGATATAGATACTAAAAAGTAATACAGGTACTTTTTGGTGCCGTACTACTCATCTGCTGTTTACGTATGCTATTATGAAACATGTTTAACACAATAAAAAGTACGTACTTTAAGGTGCTATAGATACTTAAAAGTAATATTTAAATATTTTAGCTTATTTGTCTTATAAAATTATTAAAGGAGATTTTTATATGAAAACATACAATATTCCTGTAGAGGCAACTTTAGAGGTTATCGGTGGAAAGTGGAAAGTAGTTATCCTTTGTCATTTAAAGAAAGACAAAAAGAGAACGTGCGAATTAAAACAATTAATGTCTGGTATTACACAAAAGATGTTAACACAACAATTACGTGAATTAGAAGAAGATGGTGTAATCGAGAGAAAAGTGTATAACCAAGTGCCACCAAAAGTAGAATACTCTTTAACTGATTACGGTCATTCTTTAGATTCTATACTCGATACTCTTTGTAACTGGGGAGAAAATCATCTTGAAAAGAATGGTAACACGTCTATGCTTATAACCGCAGCTGAATAAAGAAAAAAAAAACGAACGAGAATACGTTCGTTTTTTCTTTTTGTATAGAGGGAGATTTTTAAGCAGCATAATTACTTTTTTGTAATATAGGTACTTTTTTGTGCTGTAGGAACTAAAATGTGCCGTATAGAAAATTATTTATTTTTACGTAACAATAGATAAGGAATTTATAAAAAAGGAGAGGAGATCGCGTGAAACAATATAATATACCTATAGAAGCAACTTTAGAAATTATCGGGGGAAAGTGGAAGGTCGTCATTTTATGTCACTTAACGAAAGGGAAGAAGCGAACGAGTGAGTTACAACGTTTGATGCCTGAAATTTCTGTTAGAATGTTAACGCAGCAACTACGTGAGCTGGAAGAAGATGGTGTGATTACACGTGAAATTTACAAAGAAATTCCCCCTCGAGTAGAATACTCCCTAACCGATTATGGGTGGTCTTTACAAAATGTATTAAATCAATTAACCGCATGGGGAGAACGATGCATAGATAGAAAAAACACAGAAGTTAAGTGAAATCTCTATATGTAATATTGAAAACACCACCTAATGACGAGGTGGTGTTTTTCGTTTTAAAACTTTAGAACGTTGTTATGATGAAAAGTAAAATTTTTGAGGACCTGTTTCAGTCATGGGTACTTAAAAGTGCCTACATCACTTTAAAGTACGTACTATGCTTCATAATATAACCGTTTTATAATGACACTCGTAGCAAGAAGTCAGTACAATAACGATTTTAAGCTATGTTCAAAAAGACTTATTAACTAGTATAGTTTTTTGTTCAATTTTTTAGTAGGAGATGTTTTTATGGTTGAAGAACTTTTTTATAAAAAAATACTTAAAAATCTGTTTTCAGATCCAGTTCAAATTACACTTTGGAATGGAGAAACAATACAATATGGCGAAGGGGAACCTCAATTTCATATAACATTCCATAAGCCGCTCTCAAAAAAAGAAATTGCTAAGGATCCTTCTATTGCATTCGGTGAAGCATATATGAATGGGGACCTTGAAATAGAGGGGAATCTTGAAAAAGCAATTCAATCTATTTATAAAAGGCAGGATAGCTTTTTAGGTGATAGTAAGTTGCAATATTTCAAAAGTAAATGGAATTTCTCAAAACAAAAAAATAAAGAAGATATTGCTCACCATTATGATATTGGGAACGATTTCTATAAATTATGGCTTGATGAGACAATGACATATTCTTGTGCGTATTTCCAAAATGAACAAGATTCTTTAACGACAGCTCAACATAATAAAGTGAATCATATTTTGAAAAAGTTGAACCTTCAAAAAGGTGATACGCTATTAGACATCGGTTGCGGGTGGGGTGAGCTCATTACAGCTGCCGCTAAGCAGTACGGTGTGAAAGCGATGGGAGTAACATTAAGTGAGGAACAATTTGCAAAGACTTCCGAGCGAATTAAACAAGAGGGACTTACGGATTTAGTTGAAGTATCTTTACTTGATTACCGCGATATTAGGAATCATAAATTTGATAAAATTGTTAGTGTAGGTATGATCGAACATGTAGGAAAAGACAACATTACGCAATACTTTGAAACAGTTAACAAACTACTAAATGATGGCGGGATTTCTCTGCTGCATTGTATTACTTCTCCGGCTAATGGTGGTGCTACGAATGGTTGGATTGAAAAATATATATTCCCTGGTGGGTATGTTCCTGCTGTTAACGAATTAATCACGGACATGACAAACGAACAATTTTTCATTGTTGATGTGGAAAGCTTACGTAGACATTACGGGAATACATTACAACATTGGGCTCAAAATTTTGAAAACGTACTAGAGGAAGTTCGCAAAACGAAAGATGAGCGATTTATCCGCATGTGGCGTTTATATTTAAATGCATGTGCAGCTTCGTTCTTTACAGGTAATATTGATTTACATCAATTTGTATTTACAAAAGGGATTAATGATACAATTCCGATGACACGTTCGTATATGTATGAATAAGAGTATATAACCAAGTAGCTCTCAAGTCATTGAGTATAAATAAAATGATGATAGGATATAAGTCTATAACGTAAAGTCGAGATGGGAATCAGAAAATGATTTCTATCTCGACTTTTTGGTATATAATTTTGAAATTAAAACTATATACTTTTAAAGATAAAAATATATAATAAATGTAGAAACGAAAATTTATGAGCAAGGAAGTTGAAGAACATGACATTAACAATGGGCTTTATTGGATTTGGAAAATCAGCTAACCGTTATCACCTACCTTATTTAAAGACACGTAATAATATAAAAGTAAAAACAATTTTTGTACGTCAAATAAATGAAAAATTAGCGGCTCCATATGAGGAAAAAGGTGTTTACTTCACTACTGATTTAGACGAATTGTTGAATGACAAAGAAATTCAAGTTGTGACAATTTGTACGCCAGCACATACGCACTATGAATTAGCAAAAAAAGTTATACTAGCTGGAAAATCAGTTATCGTTGAAAAACCATTTTGCGATACAGTAGAACACGCCAAAGAATTATTAGCATTAGGACGAGAGAAAGGCGTAGTCGTTATGCCTTATCAAAACCGGCGTTTTGATGGTGATTTTTTAGCTGTGAAGCAAGTAGTTGAACAAGGATTCCTTGGTGATATTATTGAGATTGAATCACATATTGATTATTTCCGTCCTGGTTCAATCACTCATGAAGCTCCAAAAGAAGAAGGTTCATTTTACAGTTTAGGTATTCATACGATGGACCGCATGATTTCACTATTCGGCCGTCCAGATACGGTGACATACGATATTCGTAATAATGAAATGGAAGGTGCGGTTGATAACTATTTCGATGTTGGTCTACATTACGGAAATCAGTTGAAGATTAAGCTGAAAACGAACCATGTCGTAGCAAAAGATTATCCACGCTTTATTGTCCATGGAACAAATGGATCGTTTATTAAATATGGTGAAGATCAGCAGGAAAATGATTTGAAAGCGGGTATTATGCCTGAGAGTGCAGGGTTTGGTGAAGATTCACCGATGTACTATGGAGTTGCTAAGTATCGTAATACAAATGGTGACTGGATTGAAAAACAAATTAAAACGCCACTTGGTGATTACGGTCGTTTCTATGATGCGGCGTATGACACAATTGTCAATGGTGCATCAAAACTTGTGAAAGACGAAGAAGCGGTAACGAATATTGAAATCTTGGAAAACGGATTTGCTGCCCCATCACCTTCAGTTTACAAACTTGAGGCTTTACATTTGAATGAATAGAAGAGAGTTTGCAGTATAAAGGAGGTATGGAAATGGCAAGCGGATCAACACAAGTAAAATACCTCGGCATTTATCAAAAGATTAAACAGCAAATTTTAGACGGTGAATATAAAATCAACGAAAAAATTCCAAGTAGCTCTGTCCTTGCTGAAGAATTCGATGTTTCAGCACTTACTATTAAAAAAGCGCTGGATCTATTAGTAAGAGACGGCTACATTATCCGCCGGCGCGGAAGTGGAACCGTGGTACAAGATTGGCATCAGCAGGAAAAGGCACGAATGATTCAAACTTTAACAGGTACGAAAGCTGTTTACGGTAGTGAGGTAGAAAGTAAAATTATCGAGTTTGCGATTGTAGGTGCTGATGAAGTAGTTGCTGAGAAATTGGGAGTTTCAATTGGTGATTTCGTCTATAAAATCATTCGCCTTCGCATCATTCACAGCATTCCGACGATTATGGAGCATACATGGATGCCAATTTCGGTTATCCCAGGTGTTGAGGCTTCTGTTTTAGAGGAGTCGATATACTCACATATTCAAAATAAACTTGGTCTTGAAGTAGGGACATCTGTTGTCAGGGTTAAAGGAATTCGCCCAGATGATAGGGAAAAGCAGTTTATGAACTTAACAAATCAGGATTTCCTAATGCGAGTTGAGCAAGTAGCTTACTTAACGGATGGACGAACTTTTGAATATTCTTACGCAGATCATTTACCGGAAACCTTTGAGTTTGAAACAGTCATTACGGCAAAAAATTATAAAGAGACATAAAAAACGGTTGAGGCAAGTATTGTCTCAACCTATTTTATGTCTTCTACAGTTATTATTCATCAGCAGTAATCAGCATGGATGTGTTCCCGGTTTTTTCAAGATGAACTTCTCCCCAGGAACAGAGGGAATCAAGTATAGCTCCTAAAGACGAACCGTAATCCGTTAAAGAGTACTCTACTTTCGGTGGTACTTGGTCATATACTTTCCTTTGGATTACACCATCTTCTTCTAGTTCCCGTAATTGTTGCGTTAACATTTTTTGCGTAATACCAGGCATTAAACGTTTTAATTCACTCGTTCTTTTTGTTCCTTTTTTTAAATGACAAAGGATAACAACCTTCCACTTTCCACCAATAACTTCTAAAGTCGCTTCTACAGGAATATTATATGTCTTCATAAAAAAAACTCCTTTGATGAATTTAGATTACAGTTGTGAGCCTACATCCGTTGTAATACTAAAATTATTTCTTTTTAGTACCTATAACACTTTAAAGTGCGTACTATTTATTGTGCTAAATATCGGTCATAATAACCGATGTAAGAGAGAAATAAGCAGAATGGCACTTGAAAATGCATATGTTCCTTTTTAGTACCTATAACACTTTAAAGTACGTACTTTTTATTAGGATGAATATAATCCATAATAGCACTTGTAAGCAAGAAATGCGTGAAATGTGCTTTGAAGGAGCCATCATGCTATGGGGAATTTTACATGAGAATAATTTGTTGTGTTATTAAAATTAATCCAAGACTTAACAGTTGATTAATTGAACTGTAAAGTTTAAAATTACAGTAAGATTTTTAAAAGTGAGTTGTTAACGTCTGTAAAATGTAGCATGAATAATAGAGATAAATGAAACATTGCTGAATAACTAACATTATGTGAATTTGATTCTAAACTGTAATTTTTTTTAATACATTTCAATAAGCGATATTTAAAATGTACGTTTAATAACATTAAAGGAGTGAGTTAAATATGGTAATTCTATATACAACAGCAAGCTGTGCTTCATGCCGAAAAGCGAAAGCATGGCTTGAAGAGCATCAAATTGATTATATTGAAAAAAACATCGTATCAAATTCTATGACAGTTGATGAGCTTAAATCGATTCTTCGTTTAACTGAAGAGGGGGCTACTGAAATTATTTCAACTAGATCCAAAACTTTTCAGGACTTAAATATAAATATTGATGAGCTCTCGCTAAATGAATTTTATACATTAATAATTGAGCATCCACTAATGTTGCGTCGCCCGATTATGCTGGACGAAAAAAGATTGCAAATTGGTTTTAACGAAGAAGAAATTCGCAAATTTTTACCACGTAGCGTCCGAACATTTTTAAACATTGAACTGCAAAAGCTGGCTAATTAATAAGTAATATTTTTTAGGAAAAGTGGTATGAAAGGAGGAAGCTGAAAATGATAGAAGTATGTGTTACAGTCCATTATAACGATAGAAATTATCAAACAAATGTTATTGTAAGTAAAGATACGATATGGACAAAAATTAAACAATTGGCAGAAGAACAAGTCAAAAAACAGTGGGGCTTTTAAATTGGATTATTTAAAAAGTGAAGTTACACGTTAGAGGCTTTAACTAAATCTAAGACTTTTCAGGACTTAAATATAGATAAGAAATTTGTATGAAAGGAGGAAGAAGGAAATGATAGAAGTATGCGTTACAGTTAATTATAACGATAGAAATTATCAAACAAATGTTATTGTGAATAAAGATACGATATGGAAAAAAATTAAACAGTTGGCAGAAGAACAAGTGAAGAAACAGTGGAGTGTTTAAATGTATTTTTAACTTAAAAAGCTAAATGAAGTTATGGAATCTATTTCTTTATGCTAAGAGTGGTTCTTATATATTTTAACGTTCAACTAACCTATCTGTAATGTTTATGGCTACAGTATGTTAATATAGGAGAAACAATATTTTTGATTGTAGGAGGAAAACAATGAACAGCGACTTTACCTTGGCCATACACAGTTTAACTTATTTAGCTTTACAGCCAGATCGGATGTCAACAAGTAATGCTATTTCAGAAAGTGCAGGTGTACATCCAGTACGTATTCGCAAAGTACTAAGTTTGTTAAAAAAACATAAGTTTATACAATCGAAAGAGGGGACTGGTGGCGGTTTTATTTTCGCTCGCGATTTAGATGAAATTAATCTTTGGCATATTTATCAGATAACCTCTGAAGGTGCTTTGCAGCCGAAGTGTCCGGAATCAAACAATCAGTGTGTTGTAGGTTCGAACATGCGAAAAGTTCTTTTCGCTATTTTCTTAGGTGCTGAAGAGCATCTAGGTGAATACTTAAAGAATTATACAATGAAAGAAGTTGTTGACCTTATCAATCAAGAGCGTTAAGCGGCTTAATTATTATACAGCCGTGAGTTCTTAACACTTAAATGTAATGAAAAATATTACAGTATAATTTGTTTTTATATCTTTTTTATCGTCACAAAAAATATTTATAGGAAGGTGAAACGGTATGATGTCAAATAATAATCATGTTTTAAAAGTAGGAGATTGGGTTCGTGGAATATCAAATGAAGGTGAATTAATAGTTGGTTATATTGTATCACTTGATGATATAGAGGATATAGTTACAGTTAGTATTGTGAAACGTGACGGCAAGTATACAATAAACGAAGCGATTTTACTCTTTAGTAAACACGTTAACAAACTCCCTGAATCAAAGGTAATAAATAAGGAACAAATCCTTTATCTTATAGATCTTGCATTATTAACAGGGGATGAAGAATGGTTTATCGAGCTTTCTTCAAAATTAAACTCGATAAAAGAGCTAGTTAATGAGGGATTTTAAAATTTAAACTTTTGAGGGTGCACACAATCCGCCTTATGGAGAGGACACAATTACTTTTCGCATAAAAGGAAATGATGTAAAAACGATTTATTACAAACATAGAGATATACCTGAAGAAGAGCCGAACAAACTACAATTAAGATGATATTGAAGTGATTTGTTTGTGTATTCCTGATAACGATAATTATGTAAATGAGCTGTCCATATGGGGCAGCTTTTTTGTTTTTTGCTCAGTGTAGCTTTTTAAATTGTATATGAATTCAATATTAATAATATATATCCTAAAATTTGGTTTTTGTATTTTGGGATTTTTTTCTTTTTACCTACATTAATTATTTATTAGAATATCTTTTATGTTTAAAATAAAATTTTTTGATAAAAGGGGATATAAGTATCTTTATAATAAGTCACTTAGAAAAACAATGTATTATTGTATTTTTTTACTAACTAATTCAGCTTTAAGCGATAAAAACAATGGCTACATGCTAACTGTAAAATATTATCCATATAAAATTATTCCTCTTTAATATTTCTGAAAATATAAAAATATTAATTTTATAAATATACACGTTATAATGAGGGCGTCGAGAGAAATTTTATTATCTCTGGAGAAAATATAAAAAATGCGATTATTAGTAAGAAAGGTGTGTGATTAGAGGCGAAATGTATGTAATGTGCTTCAGTGGCTTGTGTAAGCAATATCATCAGTGCTACCGAAGTTATGAAAGTAATGTATAGAATTGAGAAAGAAATGCCTCGCAAATGAAGAGAGGCCGGTTTAGCTAAAATTACTGTTAAAAGTAAAAAAGAGAAACCATTAAAGTAATACACTGTTATTAGAAATGTTGCAACGTATTTATGAAGTCTATTCTATATCGTTCTCTTAAGGGGTCTTTATATAAAGAGCGGATATTACGAGTAAACTTTTTTGTGAACGCTAACAATTATATTAGGACGCTAATTAGCGAATGTTTCAATTTGGATTCATTATGATGAAGGACATACAATGTGGGGCAACTTGTAAGGAATTCATTTTCCTAAAAGGGAATATTTGTTAGGTGCAAAGAGAGATGCAGGAATAGATACAAGGGGGAGTTATTATATGAACGGGAATACTGCAAAGAAAATAGAAGTTCAAGCTGAAAATACCGCACTAAAAAATGAGCAATATGCAGATCCGAAAAAGTGGCATAAGCAGGATACTACATGGGCACTCAGTCTATTTGGAACTGCAATTGGAGCAGGGGTGCTCTTTTTACCGATTAATGCAGGTTCAGGTGGTTTATTATCTTTACTACTAATTACATTGCTTGCATATCCAGTTATGTACTACTCACATAGGGCACTTGCTAAAATGATATACGCTTCTAATTCTGCTGATGAGGGGATCACAGGTACAATTAGAGAGTATTTCGGAAATAAAGCGAGTATCATTTTTAACATCGTATATTTCGGTTCAATTTATACAATCGTACTAATGTATTCGGTTGCGCTTACAAACACTGCAAGTAGTTTTATCGTGCATCAATTGCACATGCCAGAACCTCCAAGAGCTATTTTATCACTTGTATTAGTTCTTGGTCTTATCGCTATACTGAATTTTGGTCAAGATATTACTGTAAAGGTAATGAGTATGTTAGTGTATCCTTTCATAGTTTCTCTACTTTTTATCGCAATATCTTTAATTCCACAGTGGAATACGTCAATGCTTAGTTTTTCAGCTGTTTCAACTGCTTCAACAGGAACAGGCTATTTTGGGACGATATTGATGATTCTACCAATCATCGTATTCTCATTTAATCATTCACCTATGATTTCATCATTTGTTGTGAAACAGAGAGCTACGTATGGAATCGAAGCCACTGATGCTAAATGTGCGCAAATACAAAAGGTTTGTTATATCATGACATTCGCTGTTGTTATGTTCTTCGTTTGGAGTAGCGCATTGAGCTTGACTCCAGATGATATAAAAATGGCAAAAGAACAAAACTTATCAATTCTTTCATATCTTGCTAATGAACTTAATTCGCCTGTAATCACTATTGCAGCTCCAATTATTGCTTTTGTGGCTATTACAAAGTCTTTCCTTGGCCATTATATAGGAGCATTTGAAGTAATGCGTGACATGATTATTAAGTTTGGTAAATCACGTGGAAAAGATATTGAAGAAAAAACAATTAAGACAATAATTCTTACTTTTGTTGTATTATCATGCTGGTTTGTTGCTTATACAAATCCAAGTATTCTTGGACTTATTGATTCTCTAAGCGGTCCTTTAGTTGCTGCTATCTTATGTCTATTACCGATGTATGCGATTCAAAAAGTGCCAGTACTAGCTAAATACAAAGGGAAAATGAGCAACGTATTTGTTATTATTGTAGGTGTACTTACTGTCTTAGCAAGTATTAAGTCATTATTCTAATTCACTACTGTTGGTTTTAGTATCAAAATAGTTGGATCTGAGAAAATAAGGAGCAAGTTTTGAATAGTTTTTTTCAAAACTTGCTCTTAAAATATTCTAAGGAATTAATTTTACAAATAAGTTTATTCATATTAGTCATCTAGCGTTTTGGTCATATACTCATCCAATATTATCAAGACCTAAATCGAAAAATTTTAAATATCAAGCGCCTAACGTATTATATATCCCTAATATGTTAGGCGCTTTTATTTTGGATAATAAATTTTGAACCTGAATTTGAATAGTATATTTCTCTATTTGATGCTTATTTAATATTGTAAAATTTGTATTGAAAATTCGAGGTTTTAAAAGTATCATATACATATTCAAACATTTGAAGATGTATATGATACTTTTTGAAATTGAGGAAAAGTAACGGAGGGATTTCAATGGGAAACGAAATGCAACAATTTAAAGCAGATTTCTTTAAAGCCTTAGCACACCCTTTGCGAATAGGTATTTTAGAATTATTGTCAGAAGGTGAAAAAAGCGTAAACGAAATTCAAGATATTTTAAATAAGGAAGGCTCAGCTGTTTCTCAGCAATTAAGTGTACTACGTTCAAAAAATATTGTTGTTGGTAGGAAAGATGGAAAAAGAGTTTTATATTCTTTACGAGACCCTATTATTGTGGATTTATTGGTGGTTGCACGGAAGATTTTTAATAACCATTTAATCGATACGATTTCAATGTTAGAAGAGCTAGATGAAGCAGAAAGTGAAATGATGGCCAAGGAGGGATAGGTTGAGTATTGAGGTTAAGAAAGAAGATATCATCCAACATGGGATTGAAACATTTCGCTCATTAGGAGCTCATTACGTTTGTGAAGTTTGTATAAAAAGTGGGAATTCTTGTTGTTTTTCATGCCAACATTTACAAGATGGAGTTGGATGTCGAAAAAGAAATACTGCTTGTACAGCTTGGTTATGCGGAATTCAAGGTTTTTTATTTGATCAACTAGGATTACTGGATGAATGGAATCGTTTTTGGAGTGAAATTCCAGGACAAATGTTTCGTAGAGATATTACTCCAGATAAGGTAAGGATTAGATCGTTTATTGATACGAAGAAGCTAGATAGCCGAGCCGGAGAACGTCTAGCAGAAAGATTGAAATCCTATGTACAACAAGGTGGAGATATAGGTGAATTGGAGTGTCATTTAAGTAAAACATATAGTAAATATTAGGATGGTTTTTCTTTTTGTGAAAAGGACAATTTTCTGTATAAGGGACCGAGAAATACATTTGTAATCCAGATCTATTAAAAATAGAAAAGAAGGGTTTGTAATGAGAAAGTTATTTACAGGAAGGTTTGAAGGATATTCATTAGCACATTTTCAAAAGGATCTTCTTTCAGGAATGATTGTTGGAGTTGTTGCGATTCCACTTGCTATGTCTTTTGCTATTGCCTCTGGTGTTAAGCCAGAGTATGGGATTTATACAACCTGTATTGCTGGAATACTCATTTCACTGTTTGGTGGTTCGAAGTATCAAATTGGAGGACCTACAGGTGCTTTTGTTCCGATTCTTTTAGGAGTTGTAATTACCTATGGATACGAAAATTTACTACTCGCGGGTTTGTTAGCTGGAATTATTTTATGTCTTATGGGAATCTTCAAGCTAGGCTCTTTAATTAAGTTTATTCCACGTCCTGTAACAATTGGTTTTACTTCAGGTATTGCTGTTATTATCTTTACGGGACAAATTGCTAGTTTTTTAGGTTTAACAGGTATAAAAAAACATGAGGAATTTCTAGCGAATTTGAAGGAACTTTTCACTCATATCAGTACTACCAATTTTTATAGTGTTATAACTGCTTTGATTTGCTTTTTTGTTATACTCATAACACCAAAGATTTTACCAAAAGTGCCTGGTTCATTAGTAGGTGTTGTTATTTCAACTGTAATTGCAACTGTATTTTTCTCAGGTCATGTACCTACTATTGGTACAGCATATGGCACGATTCCAAATACACTTCCTCAGTTTGATATACCAGAAATCACATTAGAACGTATAAAACAGTTAATTGGTCCTGCATTTGTTATTGCGATGCTCGGTGGAATTGAATCGCTTTTATCCGCTGTCGTGGCAGATGGTATGACAAATAGTAAACACAACAGTAACAAAGAGCTTGTCGGTCAGGGGATTGCAAATATTGTTACCCCGTTATTTGGTGGGATTCCAGCAACTGGAGCAATTGCTCGTACAGCGACTAATATTAAGAGTGGGGCTGTATCTCCGATGTCGGGTATTATTCATGGGGGATTTGTGTTATTGACACTTTTACTGTTAGCTCCATATGCTTCACATATTCCTCTTGCTAGTATGGCTCCCATTTTAATGGTGGTAGCTTGGAATATGAGCGAACAAAAACATTTTTATCACATACTCAAAATGAAGACAGGAGATTCCCTTGTATTACTAGTAACATTTTTACTTACTGTATTTACTAGTTTAACAACAGCTGTGGAGATTGGTCTTATTTTAGCTGTTATTTTGTTTACAAAACGTATGGGTAATATGCTTGTTATATCTAAAGTGCTTCCTGATCATACAAAAAAGAATGAAAAATTGTTATCGCATGTGGTAAATAAAGCTCATGATTGTCCACAAATTAGTATTTATACAATAGAAGGGCCATTATTCTTTGGGGCTGCTCAAACATTTGAACAAAATATTTTAGCGACTATTCATTATAAACCTAAAGTTTTAATTTTACGTATGGGAAAAGTTCCTTTTATTGATACCACAGGAGAGTCTTACTTTAGGAATATTGTTCAGCACTTCAAAAAACAAGGTGGCGTACTTCTTATTTCTGGAATTCAATCAGAGCTAAAAGCCAATCTAGATAAGAATGGATTGTATGCTGAAATTGGGAAAGAAAACTTTTTTGATCATACCGGGGAAGCAATTAATTGTGCTTTAGGACATCTGAATACAAAAAAATGTATAGGGTGTAAGCATTTTGCTTTTCATGAGTGTACAGGGCTTTCTCAGCAATCTCAGGAAATCAATACAATAAAGAATAAAGTAAATGCATTAGATTTTTAAAAATTTCACTTCACATACAAAGTTTGTTTGATTTAATCTACTTTTTCATCATTTTATTAAAAAATAGAGAACAAGAAAGTTTGCTTTGGAGAATGTGGAGAAGATTTTTTACAAGGTGTGAACAAGTAGTTTTTTTATACATTCAACAAATAAGTATCAAACAGTAAGAAGAGAATATTTCCCGTATATTTAAACGAAAAAGGGAAATTAAAAATAATATTTATTTAATAGAATACACGAAAATGAGTGGAGGAAATAAAAATATGTCTAATTTACCAAATTGTCCAAAATGTAATTCAGAATACACTTACGAAGATGGGAATCTTTTTGTTTGTCCAGAATGTGCTCATGAGTGGGCTTTAGAATTAGAAGCTGAAAATAGTGAAGATACAAAGGTAATTAAAGATGCAAATGGAAATATTTTAAACGATGGTGATTCTGTAACAGTAATTAAAGATCTTAAAGTAAAAGGAACTTCATCAGTTGTAAAAATTGGTACAAAAGTAAAGAGTATCCGATTAGTTGATGGAGATCATGATATTGATTGTAAAATTGATGGTTTTGGAGCTATGAAATTAAAATCTGAATTTGTTAAAAAGGTATAGATATTATTCTATTAAATAAATGAATATATATAGTTCTTCCTGTTGTACCTTATGTTCAGCGGAATTACCCTCATGTTAATACTAAAACCCACCTTATTATAAAAGGTGGGTTTTAGTATTAACATGAGAAAATGTAGTATCTATTCACAAGGCTATTATAGGACTTGTAACCATCTTGATTTATATGAATTATTTACGTCTAAACGGGCCTTTTGGAGCAATTAGCTCTAAATTAGTACCATCTGGATCACGGAAGTAGGCAACGCCTGTGCCAAATCCGGATTTCTAGCCGTCTTCTTGAAAGATAATTGGTTCGTCATATGGGTGCTATCCTATGCCCATCAAGCTAACAAAATGGATTGCCTCTGAAACAAAAAAATTTTTATTACTATAAAAAACGTAAAGTATCTGTTTTTAGAAAAAATTAATTTTTATAAATTGATGGAGATATAACTCAATTCTTTTATATATTTAGTTAAATATGATTGTCAGAATGAACTTAAAGTAATTATGATTTCTAGAAATGCGAACTGATGTTTTGAATTGGTTTAAAGTTGCTGGAACAAAATAAAACCAATTGAGCAAAAAAACTTGCAAAAATAAAAAGAGAGATGTATATTAATTGATGTATCAATAATTGATATATCAATTAATATTTTGACAAGAAAGAAAAGGAACATTTTATGAAGGAAATGTTCGTAAATATCAGTGGAGAAGAACGCAAAATACTTATTCGTGTTCTATTACAGATGCAAAAAAATGTAGAGAATATTAAAGAATAGAGAGTGTAGGGGGCAGAATAGTGTGGAAATAATCGCAGCTATTTTAGTCGGGATCGTAGCATTAGAACATTTGTTTATCATGATCCTTGAAATGTTTTTTATTGATTCAAAAGTAGCGAAACGTGCTTTCAAATTACCGAAGCATTTAGAAGGAGATCGAAACGTAGCCATTATGTTTGCAAACCAAGGTTTATATAATGGATTTTTAGCGGCTGGTCTCATTTGGGGACTTGTACTTGGGCTCAATCCAATTGGTTATATGGTCCAATTATTTTTCGTGATTTGTGTGGTGATAGCAGCTATTTTTGGAGGTTTCACATCTAATAAATCAATTATTGTGAAACAAGGTCTTCCAGCTGTTTTAGCACTGGTTGCCCTTTTATGTATGATATAGAATCAAAGTTTCTCAATAAAAGAACTCATTTTTGAAAAGAATACGCTATTCTTTCTTTAGAATTATAGGAAAGGATGGCGTTTTTGTATGTCTATTTCTATACGTAGTGAATTATAACTATTCCCTCAAGTGACTCAAATGCTTTTCAGCTTTTGGATATATTTCATCCATCTTTGTTTCCTCCTATTGTTGGATAGTGTAATAATTGATAAAAATTTTGATGAAATTGGATTATAACGATTGATCAAAAAAGTTAGTGATTAAAAATATTATTCTTTAGTACATACATTTTTAAGATGTTAAATATATTTCATAATAGTCTCTGTAAGATAGGGATAAGTAGAATAGTACTTTAAAGTACCTATAGCACTTTAAAGTGCGTACTTTTTATAACTTTGAATATCATTCATAATAACACCAGTAAGAAGAAAACAAGATTTACGGTACTAGTTACCAACGATGTTACAGCAGTTTATTTAGAGTCAGATTGATTGAAAGGTTGTACTATATGGCCTAATAATTTCGGGAAAATGTCGGTGTCGCATAAAACAATTATGGAGGTTAAAGATATGAGTACTTCAAATTTGAATGAAATAAGTAAACAAATTTTAAAAGAGGAGGAAACACTTCAATTTTCCTCTTTTACAAATGAAGATGCCTTGCAACTAGGTTTATTTATCGTTGAAACAGCAAAGCGAGAAGGAAAATTGATTGCTGTTGATATAACGAAAAATGGTGTGCAATTATTTCATTTCAAGATGACAGGGACAAATGAGGAAAATACGAAATGGATTGAGCGTAAAAAACGAGTCGTTTCCCTGCATGATCGTAGCTCGTATTATATGCAGATACAAAGTGAAATAACTGGAATTTCATATAATGAAAAATATCTTTTAGATACTTCGGAATATGCTGCGTTTGGTGGATGCTTTCCTATCAGAATAAAAAACGTAGGGGTTATTGGAATGATAACAGTTTCAGGATTACCACCAGAAGAAGATCACGAATTGGTAATAAGAGCAGTTAAACATCAGTTGAACCAATAGTTGTAACTAGTGAATAGATAATTAATTTTAGGGGGCAATACTATGCCATTAATCGAGCTAAATACTTGGCCAACCATGTCAACAGAAGAAAAGAAGGAATTTATTTATAGTGTAACGGAACTTACAATAAAACTATTAAAAATTGTCCCTGACAAAATTCAAGTGTTGATAACGGAACTTGAGAAAGAAAACTGGGGGAAAGCTGGGGCTGTAGCAAGTGATGCTACCTTTGCTGAGAAAAGTAGGGTGTCTAATTGGGAAACAAAAGAGTCTTACGATACACTAGGTCGTAACGTTAATGGAATGGCTATTATTAAGATTGATATATGGAATACATTTGATCAAGAGACAAAGGATAAGTGGGTAAACGAACTTACACAAGTAACATCTAAATATACTCATGCACCTTTGGATAAAGTACTAATTCTTATTCGCGAAATGATTCCAGGGAACTGGGGACAAAGTGGTGTAACAGGAGCTAATGCAGATTTCCTTTCCAAAAGTCGTGCATTTTAATCGCTAAATAAAAAGGCAAAAATGAACATATTTCTGTTCGTTTTTGCCTTTTTGATATTTGTCTGCGGTAATGAATATGGTCCTTTACATGTGTAAGTAAAGTCCTCTCAAATTGTCTCTACGGGAAAAATGTATTTTTTCATTGATTTCTATTCAATAAAATGTTTCTGTTTATATTATGACTTTTAAATTACTTTAGGCGAGCTAAAGAACTGATTAACAGTATTAAAGTTTGACATAAAATAATGCATTCTATATTATGTACGCTATAGCATGTAAATTGCGATTTATTTGGAGGTGGCATATGGACTTATATGAGTTAACAGGACATCTTGTTCATCATACTGATGTGAAGTTAACAAATTATATAATGTAAGTTTTTAATCACATATTGCTTATAAAATTTATCTTTTATATGCTATGGCATATAAATGTCACCTTTTAACTTGTAACGGCAAAAATTTAAATAATACAGTAGATATATTATGAAACGAGGAGATTTTAGTGATGAAAAAATTCATATTAGCGTTTGATAGAGAACTTGTAATTGCAGAAAAAAAAGACTCAACATGGAGCGTCCAATCGCAGTTTGTAGGTGCGAATCCAGTTGCGTTAGCCTTAGATCCATACGACCCAGAAAGAATGTATTGTGGTACTTTTGATAGGGGATTATGGAGAAGCAAAGATGGAGGAAGTTCATGGGAAGCACTTGGTACGTTGCCTTCATTTGGTGAAGTGTTCTCAGCTAATGCTATTCATATGAGAGCTATTACAGCAATTTCTGTATCTCCAGCGAAGGGTGATGACGGTAACGGGATTGTATATGTAGGAACTGAACCGAGCGCAATGTTCGTATCCAAAAATGGGGGAGACAGTTTTGAGTTGCTAACAGATTATCGACAAATGCCATCTTATTCATCATGGTTCTTTCCTCAAAGAACATATACACACCACGTAAAACATATTGAAATTGATGCTAATAATCCAAAAACTATTTATACGACTATTGAGGTTGGGGGATTAATTAAAAGTGTAGATGGCGGTATGACGTGGACTGAGGAAAAAGAGGGGAATTATCCTCAAGATATTCACATTCTTAAATCACATCGCAATGCGCCAAATCGTTTATACGGGGTGTTAGGTGATTCATTCTTGAAAGAACCAGGTCAAGAGTATGCGGAGAGTAATGAGGGAGGTAAGACTTGGAACTATATTTGTAGCGGGCTAAAGCATCATTACGCATATCAAATGGCAGTTAACCCAAATGATCCAGAAAATATTATTATCGCGACATCTTCAAATCCACACGTAGCGCATGATTACAATAATGGAAATTGTGAATCATTTATTTATAAGAAAGAAAAAAATCAGTCTTGGGCAGAAATGAATGCAGGTTTACCAACTCCTAAAGGGACAATCATACCAGTATTAAAGGCAACAAGTGATGGAACGTTTTATCTGCTTAGCAATAAAGGAGTGTATCAGTCTGTAGAGGGTGGTTCAAATTGGACATCATTAGAGATTCCTTGGGAGAATAGATTTATGGAACAACATCCATATGAGATGTTAATTATTAAATAAGTGACGGGTATAGTTTTTACTACTATTCATTGGTAATGTTTAGTTGAATTTAAATTAAAAATGTAAAAAGGCAGGTAATGTGTTATTCATGCTACCTGGCTTTTTTGACCAGCAATTTAAGGTTATTTTCATATTTGTGTAAATATGAAACAAGCAGGATACATGAATAGAGAATGGGTAAAATAATACCGAATAATCACTAGATTGTATCAATGATGTTATAAGACGTTTTTAGGTAAACTGAAGAAAGAAGCAGTGGTTTAGATTCAGAATGATTAGCAACTGGTGTTAGGGAGTTCAATGGTTAAAAAATGAACTTATTTAAACTCATATTATCTTCGTGATGTGTCATTTGGAAGAATATTAAAACTTAGGAGGAAATGAATTATGACAAAAGATTTCTATACTGCACTGAAAGAAAGACGTACTTACTATGGAATTAATAAAGAGGTACAAGTATCAGATGAAAAAATTAAAGAAATCGTGGAGTTTGCTGTGAAATATACTCCATCCGCTTTCAATTCTCAAACTGCGCGAGTAGTTGTATTATTTGGTGAAGCTCATAATAAATTATGGGATATTACAACTGAAACATTAAGAAAAGTAGTTGGAGATGGAGATTTCTCAGGAACGCAACAAAAAATGGATTCCTTTAAAGCTGGTTATGGAACCGTACTATACTTTGAAGATGAAGCTATAGTTAAATCACTTCAAGAAAAATTTGCTGCATATGCTGAAAACTTCCCAATTTGGTCACACCAAGCATCAGGTATGCACCAATTAGTCGTGTGGGCAGGATTAGAAGCAGAGGGATTAGGGGCGTCTTTACAACATTATAATCCATTAATTGACGATGAGGTAAAACGAGAATGGAATGTACCTGCTAATTGGAAACTAATTGCACAAATGCCATTTGGTAATCCAACAGCTGCACCAGGTGAAAAAGAATTCCAACCACTTGAAGAGCGTGTGAAATTTCATAAGTAATAAACGTTATCCATAAGGAATGAGTAAAAAGATTCTAGTTATGAATTCGATCACAAGTGTAACGATATGTATATTAAAAAACACGAAGACTTTTAAGTCTTCGTGTTTTTTTGATTCATGTTTGAAAGTGATAAAGGAGTATAATGGTTTTTAGTTAATTAGGATAAAAATAATCTTATAACTGTATGTAAGAATGTGTAATTTTACACTCTTTTCTATGATGGAAAAGGATACTACGTTAGTAAATATAAAAAGTTAGAAATTATAGTAAATAGGGCACTTTTTTGTTCCTATGGAACTTTAAAGTGCGTAATTTTCTTTCTAGTTAATATATATCATAATGGTATTTACTAGTTGGTTTTAGCTTTACTCTGCTGTTGATGTGATTTTTTAACATTACAATGATTAGAATCAGAATTATCGAGTAGATCTAAATGATGATAATTTCGATTTTTAATTCAGTACAGAGTCCAGTAGCTACATAATTTTCGTTTATCCCGCTATTTGCCGGGCAGTAAGACCCCCCACTGATTAAAGTTTCACTTTATACTCTTTCGAAAAAAGGGTGGATTTGCTTATTTTCTGTTAAAGATAAGAGAAGTGCACCACAATATAAACGTAATTATTTATTCCAACGTAAGTCAATCATTTAGCACATGAATTTGGAGGAATCTATATGCATACGCAATTAAAAGGAAAAACAGCACTGGTTACTGGATCTACGGCAGGGATTGGAAAAGCAATTGCCACTTCTTTAGTAGCGGAAGGAGCTACTGTACTTATTAATGGACGCCGTGAAGAAAATGTTAATCAAACGATAAAAGAAATTCGAGCGCAGTATCCTGATGCTATCCTTCAACCCGTAGTAGCTGATTTAGGGACAGAACAAGGGTGCCAAAATGTGATTAAAAAGTACCCTGAAGTAGACATTCTTATTAACAACTTAGGAATTTTTGAACCTGTAGAATATTTTGATATTCCTGATGAAGATTGGTTTAAATTGTTTGAAGTCAATATTATGAGTGGTGTTCGACTTACTCGCTCGTACTTGAAAAAAATGATTGAAAGAAAAGAAGGAAGGGTTATCTTTATTGCTAGCGAAGCAGCTATTATGCCATCTCAAGAAATGGCTCATTATAGTGCGACTAAAACGATGCAACTCTCACTTTCTCGCAGTTTAGCTGAGCTGACGACAGGAACGAATGTGACTGTTAATACTATAATGCCTGGTTCGACTTTAACGGAAGGAGTGGAGACTATGTTAAATAGTCTTTATCCTAATGAGCAATTGACAATAGAAGAAGCTGAGAAGCGATTTATGAAAGAGAATCGACCAACCTCTATTATTCAAAGACTTATTCGACCAGAAGAAATTGCCAATCTTGTCACTTTCTTAAGCAGCCCACTTTCTTCAGCAATTAATGGTTCCGCGCTGCGAATAGACGGGGGATTAGTACGTAGTGTGTTTTAAAAAATTAAAAACAACATAATATTCTGTTGAAGGTAAAGATGGTAAGGCAAATGAGTTGTATTTTATCTATTAATGGAAATATACAAAAAGCAAATTGCGACATGCAAACAGCCGAATTTTCTACTATAAGAAAAATTCGGCTGTTATTTTTTTACTTGTTGTAAAGGAGTGAGAGCGTTTAGCGTTGTGGCATCTCTTAAGAAAAAGATAAGACGAAGCGATCCCGCTGTTATTTTCCAACAACAAACATTTGTTATTTGTATTACTTAGTGAAAGTTACCAAACATTTTTCAACACTATTTTCCCAATTGCTTTATTTGACTCCAAATATTCATGTGCTTGTGCAACTTCATCAAACGTAAAAGGTTTAGAATCTAGCAATGGTCGAAGGTGTCCTTCTTCTACTATTTGCGTTAGTTTAGTTAAAATTTCCCCGCAAGCGTCACGTTTATCTGTATGTAATATTTTTAACGCCATAAAAGTAACGTGCAGAGAGAGTCCTTTTGCGTGTAAAGGAGAGAGGTCATGGGTTGAACGAGCTGCAATTGTTACGACAGTTCCATTAACTGCGGTAGCTTCAAAAGAATGATCAAGATTCTTGCCGCCTACTGTATCAAATATAACTTCAAATCCGTTGCCATTCGTATATTTTTGTACATATTCTTGAACAGATTCTTTTTTATAATTAATAGCTATATCGGCTCCTAAACGATGGGCTATTTCTATTTTGCTTTGCTGAGAAGCGGTTGTAAAAACTTTAGCACCTGCCCATTTAGCTAGTTGAATGGCTACGTGTCCTACGCCACCAGTAGCTCCATGAATGAGAACATTTTGACCAGGTTTAATATTTGCACGATCAAATAAAGATTCCCAAGCTGTAATTGCCACTAATGGTAGAGCAGCTGCTTCTTCCATTGTTACATTTTTAGGTTTGTGAGCAATTAATCGCGCATCAGCAAGCATAAATTCTGCAAGTGCACCACCAGTTTCTTTAAAACCTCCGGCACATCCATATACTTCATCACCAGTTTTGAATTTCGAAACACCTTCTCCTACTTCTATAACAATACCAGCGACATCGCCGTGTAATACAGCTGGAAACTCAGGAGCGACTGATGAAACAGCGCCACTGCGCATTTTCGTATCGATTGGATTTACACTTGTTGCTTTTACATGAATTAGAACATGACCTGGTAAAAGTTTTGGTTTTGAAACTTCTTCTAATTGAAATACAGATGAATCTCCAAAAGAATGGATAATTTGTGCTTTCATTGATCCTTACCTCCTGTTCGTGGTTATAGCATAGCAAAGTACAAAAAATAAGTATAATATTTTGAATTTGGTTAGTGAGAATTTTATATAAAGAAGAGGAAAGTGCATGAAATGAAATAATGTAACGTACTTCTAAAAACTACTGTAAAGCTTTTTGAAGAAAGGGTAGATGTTATTTTTGCAGCATGAGTTATTATTACTCACTTAGTATAGGTACTTAAAAGTGCCTACATCACTTTAAAGTACGTACTGTTATTCATGTTATGACCGATTTATAATAACACTCGTAGCACAAAGAAAGTTATAACGATGACAATCGGCAACAATGTGGTGTTACAGTATTGCCTATCAATTTTGAGAAGAAATATGAAAAGTATAGATTTATATGAATAAAGGAAAGTGAGTGAAACACATGGAAAAGTTTGCGAATCATTTTGGATATAATCGTATGTTTGCGAAAAATCAACTTACATTAGGAGTTCACATTCCGATTGAAAATTATCAGTTTCATGCTCCAACGATGGAAAAACAGGTAGAGTTAGTGCAAAAAGCTGAACAATACGGTTTTACAGGTGTATGGCTTCGCGATGTTTTACTGCAAGACCCTGACTTTGGTGATCCTGCAACAGGTCAAATTTACGATATGATGATTTATTTGACGTATTTAGCAAGCAAGACAGAGAAAATCGCATTTGGAACGTCGGCAACAGTGTTGTCACTTCGTCATCCATTGCGTGTAGCAAAAGAAATTGCTACATTAGATCAACTATTTCCAGAAAGAATTATGCTTGGCGTTTCATCCGGTGACAGACGTGCCGATTTCAAAGCGTTAGGTGTTAGTCATGAAACACGAGGTGAAAAGTTTAGAGAAGCGTTTGCTTACTTGGAAGAAATTTTGTATAAAAACTTCCCGTCTATCCAGTCGACACTAGGAGAAGTTCATGGTGCGAATTTAGTTCCAAAACCGTCTAAACGTGTTCCAACCTTTATTACAGGTTTTAGTCAGCAAAATATGAAATGGTTTGCTGAACATGGAGATGGATGGATGTATTATCCACGTAGTCCAATACATCAGGCGGGAGCAATTGGACAATGGAGAGAACTAGTAGAGGATTATCATCCAGCTGTATTCAAACCATTTATCCAACCGATGCATTTAGATTTATCTGAAGATCCAAATGAACGTCCTACACCAATACGTTTAGGTTACCGTACAGGGCGTAAGGCACTAATTGAATTACTTGATATATATAAAAGTATTGGTGTGAATCATTTATTCCTTGCTCTATTTGATGGTCAACGTCCAGCTGACGAAGTATTGGATGAGCTAGGAGAAGAAGTACTACCTCATTTCCCAGCATTGTAAAGGAGTGAAAAGAATGAAAGCAATAGGACTTATACAATATGGAGATAAAAGTGTACTACAAGAGATTGAAATGCAGACACCGCTATTGGGAGACAACGATATACTGATTGAAGTATATGCAGCTGGTGTAAATCCTGTGGATTGGAAAATTCGTGAGGGTTTACTTCAAGACGTAATTTCTTATGACTTCCCGCTCGTTTTAGGATGGGATGTTGCAGGTGTAGTTGCTGCTATAGGGCCAAACGTTACAGTATTTAAAGTGGGGGATGAAGTATATAGTCGTCCAGATATTGAACGAAATGGTACGTATGCAGAGTACGTGGCAGTAGATGAGAAGTATGTAGCGAAAAAACCGAGAAATCTATCTTTTGAGGAAGCAGCATCAATCCCTCTAGTAGGTTTGACAAGTTGGCAAAGTTTAGTGAAATTCGCTAATGTTCAAAAGGGTAATAAGGTTTTAATTCATGCTGGATCTGGCGGGATTGGTACGTTTGCTATTCAGCTAGCAAAAAGCTTCGGTGCACATGTTGCAACTACGACTAGTACGAAAAACATACAGTTTGTAAAGGATTTAGGTGCTGATACTGTCATCGATTACAAAACAGAAGATTTTTCTTTGCTTTTGCATAATTACAATATTGTATTTGATGTGTTAGGCGAGGATGTACTAAAGGATAGTTATAAAGTACTTGCACCAAATGGAAAGTTAGCGTCTATCTATGGTCCGAAAGGTATAGAAGTCCCGCAAACTGAAATATCTATAGAGAAAAATATTCAGGCTGAACATATATTTACTGAACCTAACGGATATGAACTTTCTCTTATTACAGAATTAATTGAGGGCGGGAAGATTAAACCTGTTGTAACACATGTGCTGCCTTTACATGTAGAAGGTGTAAAAAAAGCACACCACATAAGTGAGTCAGAACGTGCTCTTGGCAAAATTGTATTGAAGAAACATTGGTAAAGTATGAGGTTATAGAGACAGTATTATGCTAAGTGGCGAATGAGCTTATATATTCTATTCTAGCAATTGTTTTAAAAGGGAGAGAACAAATGGATTCAATGACATTTCTTTTATTCGGAGCGACAGGGGATTTAGCGAAACGTAAAATTTATCCTGCTTTATACAATCTATTTAGTAATCAAAATATACCGCAATCTATTTCGATTATCTGTATTGGCAGAAGGGCAATGTCAGATGTGGAATTTCAAACAATAGTAGGACAATCCCTTACCACATTTTCTAGAATATCTACTGATGACCAATCAGGAGTAGAGGAATTTATTAGCACATTTCGTTATTGTCAATTAGATATAGCGAATATAGTGGGCTATCAAGATTTACTGAGCCTTGTAAAAAAGCGTGAAACAGAATTAAACATTCCTGAAAACCGTATGTTTTATCTATCTGTTATACCAGAAGTATTTGATGTGATTGCTTTAAATATTAAAGAGAGTGGATTGTGGGCTACAAAAGGATTAAACCGTCTTATTATAGAGAAGCCTTTTGATTATAATGTAACGTCTGCTCGCGAGTTTAACGGAAAATTAATTGAAGATTTTGATGAAACTGATATTTGTTATATTGATCATTATCTTTGAAAATGAATGGTAACTAGGAATACACTTAGAAAAGTATTATGAAATAAATAGTATTTAATTCAAGACATTTTTATTGACGGTAATAATTTATGTGGTTAATATATTAGACATAAGATTACTTAATTACTAAAAGTAATTAGATATAAAATATTTCGTTAAGTTCTATAAATAAGTAAGTTGCAGTAGAAATGCTTTGAATTACCACTATTAATATTGGGGACAATGAGAGAGCGAAAGGTATAAAAAGAATTGGAATTAGATAACTCTTTGTTTTTTATAAAAACAGGAAGTATAAGAGTATGAGCTTCTGTACAATTCATTTTTAGTATATTGACGAGGATTATACAACAAGAGGGGGACTGAAATTGGAATCAATGACCTTTGTTTTATTTGGAGCGACAGGGGACTTAGCGAAACGCAAAATTTACCCCGCGCTATATAACTTATATAGAGATCAAAAGCTTCCAAAGCAGATATCTGTTATCGGGCTTGGAAGACGTCAAGTATCTCATGAAGATTTTCAAGAAAGAATAAAAGAATCAATAGAGACGTTTTCTCGTCAGAGGGAAGAAGGTACTCCGGAACTCGAAGGTTTTTTAGATAATTTTCGCTATTGTCCATTAGATGTGAGTAAACCGGAAGACTATGAGAGGTTATTACAAGTCGTTCGTGAAAGGGAAGAGGAACTACATATAAAAGGTAATAGAATGTTCTATCTTTCAGTTGCTCCTGAATTTTTCGAGACGATTGCTTTAAATATTAAGGAAAGCGGACTTGATAAAACAGGTGGATGGAAACGCCTGATGATTGAGAAACCGTTTGGGCACGACCTTACATCTGCTCGTGAGCTTAATGATAAGCTTAGTCGCACGTTTGAAGAAGACGAGATATACCGTATTGATCACTATTTAGGTAAACCGATGATTCAAAACCTTGAAGCACTAGAATTTGCAAATCCTGTTCTCCAATCGATTTGGAACAAAGAACATATAGCAAATGTACAAATTACAGCTAGTGAAACAGTTGGGGTTGAAGAAAGAGCCGGATATTATGATCATGCAGGAGCCATTCGAGATATGGTTCAAAATCATATGTTACAAATATTAATGATGACTGCTATGAATCTGCCGGAAAAGGTTAATGCATGTGAAATTCGAGAGGAAAAACGAAAGGTAATGGAGACGCTTCGTAAAGTGAAAAAAGAAGACGTTCAAAGCCATATCATTCGAGGTCAATACGCTTCAGGAGAGATAAAAGGCGGGCAAGTTGTAGCGTATAAAGAGGAGCCAGGAGTAAATCCTTCTTCTAACATAGACACATTTGTTGCTGCTCGTTTGTGGATCGATAATCCATTTTGGACTGGCGTTCCCTTCTATATACGAACAGGAAAACGAATGAAAGAAAAGTCCACTCGTATTGTAATCGAGTTTAAAAATACGTTAAAACAGCAATATCAAGATAATAATCCAAATGCAGCACCTAACTTATTAATAATTGAAATTAGCCCAGGCGAGAATGTTTCATTACAGTTAAATAGTAAAAATCCATTGAAAAATGGAGAGATTGAACCGATGCGTATTAACTTTACTTGCGAGCAAGTGGATGTGGGAGTACCTGAAGCGTATGAAAGACTCATTCATGATGCGGTGAGTGGAGACGCTACATTCTTTGCACATTGGAGAGAAGTTGAATTGTCATGGGAATGGGTACAACCAATTCTTGAAGCGTTCGAGGAAAACTTATTACCGCTTCATGAATATGAGTCTGGTTCATATGGTCCAGAAGCGTCTAATGAACTGTTGCAAGAAAGTGGATTTAAATGGTGGTTAGATCAAGAGACGGAAAAATAAGTACTTTCTTTCATGAAAGCATTTAGGGGGACGATTACTATGACACAAAACATAAATCAATTAGCAGTGAATACACTTCGTACGTTATCGATTGATGCTATTAATGCGGCAAACTCAGGTCATCCAGGTCTTCCGATGGGAGCAGCACCAATGGCTTATGCATTATGGGCGAATCATTTAAATTACAATCCTAATCACCCAGAATGGTTTAACCGTGATCGTTTCGTTTTATCGGCGGGACATGGATCTAGTCTGTTATATAGCCTACTTCATTTAGCTGGATATGACGTTTCAATTGATGACTTGAAAAACTTCAGAAAGTTAAATAGTAAAACACCAGGACATCCTGAGTTTGGTCATACTCCTGGAGTTGAAGCGACTACAGGCCCGTTAGGACAAGGGATTGCTAATGCTGTCGGAATGGCAATGGCAGAAGCTCATTTAGCAGCGAAGTTTAATAAGGATGGTCACTCTATTATAGATCACAATACGTATGCTTTAGTCGGAGATGGTGACTTAATGGAGGGTGTCGCTTATGAAGCGATGTCAATGGCAGGACATATGAAACTTGGCAAGTTAATTGTACTGTATGATTCAAATGAAATTTCACTTGATGGTGAATTAGGCATTGCTTTCTCTGAAAATATTCAGAAAAGGGCAGAATCTGTACATTGGCAATATGTAAGAGTTGAAGATGGAAACGATGTCGATGCTATTACAAAAGCCATTACATTAGCGAAAGAAAATACGGATCAACCTACTCTTATAGAAATTAGAACCATTATAGGTTATGGAAGTCCAAAAGTTGCTGGAACGAACAAAGCACATGGTAATCCGCTTGGAGTAGAAGAAGCGACAGCGACAAAACAAGTGTATGGTTGGCACTATGAGGAAGACTTCTTTGTGCCTGAAGAAGTAACAGCTCATTTTAATGAACTGAAACAAAAAGGTATTGAAAAAGAGAACGAATGGAATGAGCAATTTAACGTATACAGAGAGTCAAACCCTGCACTAGCAGATGAATTAGAAAAAGCGATTACAGGTGAGGTTTTAATTGAAGCGAAAGACATTCTATCTTTTGATACTGAAAAAACAATTTCCACTCGTGTTGCAAGTGGGGAAGCTATTAATCATTATGTGAAATCGATTCCTTCTATTTTCGGTGGAAGTGCGGATCTTTCTCATTCTACGATGACAGATATAAAAGGTGAAGCAGTATATGCAGTAGAATCATATGCTGGACGAAATATATACTTCGGTGTACGTGAACATGCAATGGGCGCGGCAGCGAATGGACTGGCTCTCCATGGAGGAGTAAAACCTTTCGTAAGTACATTCTTTGTATTTAATGATTACCTTCGTCCATCGATTCGACTGGCTGCACTGCAAAAGCTACCTGTTACTTACGTATTTACACATGATTCGATTGCTGTAGGAGAAGATGGTCCAACGCATGAACCAATTGAACAATTGGCAGCTCTTCGGGCAATTCCTGGTTTAACAGTTATCCGCCCGTCAGATGCAAATGAAACAGCAAGTGCGTGGGCGTATGCTTTACAGCAAACGGATGGTCCAGTCGTTTTAGTACTTAGCCGTCAAAATTTACCGGTGTTTAATGAAACGAAAGCAAACATAGAGAATCTTTCTAAAGGAGCTTATGTATTAACACAAACGAATGAAAATCCAGATGTGATTTTAATTGCGACAGGTTCTGAAGTATCCTTAGCTGCTAGTGCAAAAGCAAAACTAGAAGAAGACAATGTCTCTGTTCGCATCGTTGCAATGCCGAGCTGGGAGTTATTCAATCGCCAATCGAACGAATATAAAGAATCCGTTCTTCCGTCTTCTGTAACGAAACGAGTATCTCTTGAGATGGGTGTATCTCTCGGTTGGGAACGTTATGTAGGACAAGAAGGAAAAGTACTATCAATTGAAACATTTGGAGCTTCAGGTACTGGAGCTGAAGTCATGAATCTATTTGGATTTACGACAGAAAATGTTGTTCAAATTACAAAAAATGTGTTGAATTCTTAAGCTATGACTGTGAAAACCTTTCTGTACATACTAACATTTCAGTGCTGAAAGGTATTCCGGATTGTAGTGATATGGATTTTTAATAAAAGATGATTTGAGGAGGAATTATATTATGCAAGTAGGATTAATTGGGTTAGGTAAAATGGGATTAAATTTAGGGAAAAATTTAATGGATCATAAACATGAAGTAGTAGCATTTGATTTAAATACGAGCGCAGTAGAAGAAATGAAAGAGTACGGGGCAACAGGTACATCTAGTTTAAGTGAACTTGTTCAGTCATTACAATCACCAAGAATTCTTTGGGTAATGGTACCACATGCTGTTGTTGATTCTGTTATTGATGAGGTTACACCACTTTTATCAAAAGGAGATATTTTAATTGAAGCTGGTAATTCACATTATAAAGAGTCTATCCGCCGATATGAGCAATTAAAGAAAGATGGCATTCACTTTATGGATGCAGGAACTTCTGGCGGAATGGAAGGCGCTCGTAATGGGGCTTGTTACATGATCGGAGGAGATCAAGAAGCTTGGGACATCGTTGAACCTATCTTCCGCGATACTGCTGTAGAAAATGGATTTTTATATGCTGGAAAAGCTGGTAGTGGTCACTTCTTAAAAATGGTTCATAACGGAATTGAATACGGTATGATGGCTGCTATTGGTGAAGGATTTGAGATTCTAGAGAAAAGTGAATTTGACTACGATTATGAAAAAGTATCAAGAGTATGGAACAACGGTTCAGTAATTCGTTCTTGGTTAATGGAATTAACAGAAAATGCATTTTCTAAAGATGCAAAACTGGATGAAATTAAGGGTGTTATGCATTCTTCTGGTGAAGGAAAATGGACAGTAGAAACAGCATTAGACCTTCAAACAGCAACTCCTGTTATCGCAATGTCTCTATTAATGCGCTACCGCTCATTAGACAATGATACATTTACAGGAAAAGTTGTAGCAGCTCTGCGCAATGAATTTGGCGGACATGCTGTAGAAAAGAAATAAACATCTTAAAAATTTAACTCATTGACGTTTAAAAAATGGAGGGAATAGATCATGAAGTTTTTTATTGATACTGCAAATCTTGAGGACATAAAAAAAGCATATAAACTTGGAGTTTTAGCTGGTGTTACAACGAACCCGTCTTTAGTAGCAAAAGAGGGCGTTAAGTTTGAAGACCGTATCGCAGAAATTTGTCAGGCAGTACCTAAAGTTGAGTCTGTTTCGGCAGAAGTAACGCCAGATGCTGTTACAGCTGAAGAAATGATTGCTCAAGCAGAAGAATTAATTAAAATTAACGGTGGCGATAAAAACGTCACGATAAAACTTCCAATGACGCTAGCAGGATTAGAAGCTTGTCGCTATCTTACTGAAAAAGGTGTGAAAACGAACGTTACACTTATTTTCACTGTGAACCAAGCACTTTTAGCTGCTCGAGCAGGTGCAACGTATGTTTCTCCATTTTTAGGACGTTTAGATGATATTTCTGAAGATGGTGTATTATTAGTTGCTAAAATTGCTGAATTATTCGATGTTCACCAATTAGATACACAAATTATTGCGGCTTCTGTCAGACATCCAGATCATGTAACTCGTGTAGCGATGGCAGGTGCTCACATTGCAACAATCCCTTATAAAGTAATTGAGCAACTTGCTATGCACCCATTAACAGACCAGGGTATTGAGAAATTTGCTGCGGATTGGGCGAAAGCTCCTAAATTATAATGCATGAAAGTGAAGGTGCTTTCAGAAAATTGCTTTTTATGAGAGGACAAATCCTAAGTAACTTCATCGTTTAAACTGGATCCTGAGTTTGTAGTCTTACTACGTGAAAACAGCAGAGATGAAAGTGTCATTCACTTTTAAAAAAGGAAAAATTGATCGCGCGAAGCGTTTATCACAATAACATTATAATTATGAAAGAGAAATCCCCTTATTAGAGAGATGAGTTATAGTGTATCTCTAATAAGGGAGATTCTTTTTATATAAATCATTATGATGTGAAGATGCTTTTAAACGTATAGCAATATGAAAAGGTATCTTTTACTCAAGTAAGAACTATATAGGTTCTTTTAATTATATAGTAATTATGAAAGGGTTTACATAAAGGGGGATTGAGTATGAATATGTACCTTTTAATTATTACATTATTATCAATTGTAATTGTTATTTTAGGGGTATCGTGGTGGAGATGGCATGCGTTTATTAGTTTAACGATTGCAAGTTTGTTTTTAGCAATTATGTCTGGAATGCCAATGGATAAAATAGTGAGTGCTTATGAAACAGGAGTCGGAAGTGTTCTCGGGCATTTAGTAGGTATTTTAGTATTGGGTACAATTTTAGGGAAAATGATGGCAGAGTCAGGTGCTGGAATGCAAGTGGCAGAGTTCTTTATTAAATCCTTTGGGATAAAAAACTTACCATGGGCTATGTTAATTGCAGGTTTTATTATTGGAATTCCGGTGTTTTTTGAAGTAGGTATTTTAATATTACTGCCGTTAGTAATTTCAATTCATAAAACTACGAAACAAAATATTTTATTGATAGCGTTACCAGCAATTGCTGGGCTATCTGTCGTACACGGCCTTGTTCCTCCACATCCAGGGGCAATCGTTGCAATTGGTATTTATAAAGCGAATCTTGGGAAGGTACTATTGTATTCACTCATTATTACATTTTTTGCAGCGATTATTGCAGGTCCTATATTCGCTAAATGGATTCATAAACGTGTAATTCCTGAAAATGAGCCAGAATTGATTCGTGTAAATACAAAATCAACGAAATTACCAGGAATAGGAGTTTCATTTTTAGTTATTTTGTTACCTGTTATGTTAATGGTTTTAGCTGCAGCAGCTCCTTATGTGCCTCTTTCTACTACTTTGATGAAGACTGTCACATTAATCGGTAGTCCTATCATTGCGCTATTGATTGCATGTTTTGCGGCGTTCTATTTTCTTGGATTTCGTCAAGGTATCGATAAAAAAGCTATTAAGAAGATAACAGAAGATAGCTTATTACCAATCGGTTCAATTGTTGCGATTATAGGTGCTGGTGGCGGATTTAAGCAAATTCTTATCGATAGTGGCGTAGGGAGTGCTATTGCTCAAATGTCTGAACATTTAGCTCTATCTCCAATTGTATTAGCATTTATGGTTGCTGGATTAATTCGAATTGCGACAGGATCAGCGACAGTCGCCTTAACAACAGCAGCAGGTATTGTTTCGCCAATCGTTGAAAATACGACAGGTGTGAACTTAGAGTTACTCGTCATTGCAACAGGTGCAGGAGCATTAATGTTTTCACACGTAAACGATGCTGGTTTTTGGATGGTAAAAGAATACCTAGGGTTAACAGTGAAAGAAACATTTAAAACATGGACGGTATTAGAAACGTTACTTTCATTTATCGCTTTTGGAGGAGTTTTACTACTCGATATGTTTGTTTAAGATAAAGATGTTTCTATTTAGATAATTGTGGCATACAACGTTATCAATAGATAAAAGGAATGTATTTTTATGGTGGGATACTGTAACAATTTTTTGTTAGGAGGAAGAAATGGTGAGCTCAAAATATATGATTGGTGTAGACATTGGGACAACTAGTACAAAATCAGTTCTATTTTCTACTGATGGATCTGTTATTGCTAGTCATGGAATTGAATATCCTTTATATTCTCCTACACCTGAAACAGCAGAACAAGACCCAGAAGAAATTTTTCGTGCAGTAATAAATACGATTAAAGAAACTGTACGATCAAGTAGTGTACAGCCGAATGATATTCTTTGTGTCTCTTTTAGTTCGGCAATGCATAGTATCATTGCCGTAGATGAAAAAGGAGAGCCGTTAACGAGATGTATTACTTGGGCAGATAATAGAAGTGCAAGCTGGGCGGAGAAAATAAAGAATGATATGAATGGTCATGAAATTTACCTTCGTACTGGGACACCAATTCATCCGATGTCACCACTTTCGAAATTAGTTTGGCTACAGAATGAGCAGGCAGAGTTATTCGCAAAAAGTTATAAATTCATTTCTATTAAAGAATATGTTTTTTACAAGTTATATAAAGAGTATGTAATTGATTATTCTATAGCGTCAGCAACAGGGATGTTTAATTTAAAATCTTTAAAATGGGATGAAGAGGCTTTACATGTTGCGGGAATTACAGATGAAAAGCTTTCAAAGCTTGTTCCAACAACGCACAGTTTAACAGGATTAGATGAAGAGCTGGCCAAAGAGATGAATGTACTTGTTTCTACGCCTTTTGTAGTAGGAGCGAGTGATGGAGTACTATCTAATTTAGGTGTAAATGCAATAGATCCTGGCGTTGTGGCTGTTACAATTGGTACAAGCGGTGCGATACGTGCTGTAACAAATCGTCCTGTAACAGATCCAAAAGGTAGAATTTTTTGTTATGCGTTAACTGAAGACCATTGGGTAATCGGTGGTCCAGTTAATAACGGTGGTATGATTTTCAGATGGGCTCGTGACCAATTGGGCACTTCAGAGATTGAACTTGCAAAGCGCTTAGGAAAAGATCCATATGAGGTGCTTACTGAAATAGCAGCAAAAGTGAATCCTGGATCTGATGGTTTATTATTTCACCCGTATTTAGCAGGGGAAAGAGCTCCTTTATGGAATGCAAATGCACGAGGATCTTTCTTTGGACTCGGATTGCATCATAAGAAAGAACATCTTATCCGTGCTGTTTTAGAGGGGGTAATTTATAATTTATATACAGTTCTTCTCGCTTTAAAAGAACTAATTGGCGAACCGAAAAAAATTCAAGCGACAGGCGGTTTTGCAAGGTCAGAACTTTGGAGACAGATGATGGCAGATATCTTTCATCAAGATGTATATGTTCCCGAAAGTTTTGAAAGCTCTTGTTTAGGAGCTGCGATTCTCGGTTTATATAGTTTAGGTGAAATAGATACGTTGCATGTAGTTTCTGAAATGGTAGGTGCAAATTTTTATCATGAGCCAAACATGGAAAGTGTGGAAAAATATAAAGATTTAACACCAATCTATATTCGTCTGTCCCGTCAATTGGAAGAAGAATATGAAAGTATAGCAGCTTATCAAAAAAAATGGGTTTAAAGGCTATTTAGCAAGAAAATATGGTAACGTATAAAGAGGTACTCCGATTTTTTAGGATATTCTTTCAACATAAAATATTTTAAGAAGTATGATGAACGAAAAATATAGGGAGAGAGGGTTATGAAAATGAAGGATAACAAAGAGTTTATTGGATATGTTGGAACTTACACGAAAGAAAATAGCGAAGGAATATATAAGTTTACTTTAGACACAGAAGCAAAAAAAATTAGTAATGTAACACTTGCCGCTAAGCTGGATAACCCTACATATGTAACGATTAACCGAAATAATGAATATCTCTATTCTGTTGTTAAGGAAGGCGAATCTGGTGGTGTAGCTGCGTATTCTATTGATAGTCATACTGGAGAACTAAAAGCGAAAAATAGACAAGTAGTAGAAGGTGCTTCTCCTTGTCATATTAGTGTTGATAGTGGAAATCATACAGTAGTTACAGCGAATTATCATAAAGGAACGATTGAGTCTTTTGAAATAAATGAAGAAAATGGAACTGTAAATCCTGCTTCATCTATTATGGCGCATGAAGGTTCAGGTCCGAATAAAGAAAGACAAGAAAAACCACACGCACATTACGCGGGGTACACTCCTGATGAAAAATATGTAGTGGGCGTTGATTTAGGGATAGATAAAATAATTACGTATGAAATAAAAGATAGTGCATTACAAGAAGTGAATAGTTTATCTGTAAATCCAGGGAGTGGTCCAAGACACATTACTTTTCATCCAAATGGAAAATACGCTTATGTAATGACGGAGCTTAGTTCAGAGGTTATTGCGCTAACATATAACTCGGAAGAAGGATCCTTTACAGAATTACAGTATATTTCTACTCTTCCAGAACAATTTGATGAAAATAGTCAAGGCAGTGCTATCCATATTTCTTCTGACGGCCGCTTTGTATATGCAGGTAATCGTGGTCATAATAGTATTGCTGTTTTCAGTGTGGATCAAAACTCAGGTGAGCTTGCATTTGTGGAACATACATCTACAGAAGGAAATTGGCCAAGAGACTTTGTATTAGATCCTACTGAAAAATTTCTTGTTGCTACAAATGAAAAGTCACATAATCTTGTGCTATTTTCAAGAGATGAATCTACAGGAAAGTTAACACTTATCCAATCTGATGTCGCTGTGCCAGAGCCTGTTTGTGTGAAGTTTTTAAATGTTTAAGTTGTGTTCGATATAATTTCATATACTCAGAAAATAATAAAAAGCAAAGCGATATCGCTTTGCTTTTTATTGTTTCTTTTTCGGTCTACGTACTAATTCGCCGCCGCAATTTGGACAAACGTTTTGTCTTTCTTCTGTACATGGTGCGCAAAATGTACATTCATATACACAAATGTATGCTTCAGAATCTTGTTCGAGCGATTGATCGCAAATTTGACAGTTTGTTTTCATTTCTAGTGCCATAATAAGTCTCCTTTTAGTTAGAAAATTTATAATTTAATTATAATTCGTTAAATAGAAAAAGTCCTTTTCAATTGAAAGGAAATCAAATGATAAAGTTATGAATTGAAACGAAAGATGCCGGTTTATTTTAAAATTGATTATTTATTACAGTTGGAATATTATGAAATAGTCAAAAGACAACAGGGGGTATAGATTTTGACTAATCATAACGATTATTTAAAAGCAAACTGCGAAAAATGCTTCGGTCTATGTTGTGTTGCATTACCGTTCGCAGCATCGGTAGATTTTGCAGTGAATAAAGATGGTGGTAAACCATGTTCCAACTTACAATCAGATTTTAAATGTAGTATACATAAAAATCTTAGAGGAAAAGGTTATAAAGGTTGTACAGTATTTGAGTGTTTCGGTGCTGGGCAGAAGATTTCTCAGGGTACGTTTATAGGGATTGATTGGCGGAAAGATGCAAAGCATGCAAGAAAAATGTACGATGCTTTTCCGGTTATGCATCAACTTCATGAAATGCTTTGGTATTTGAATGAGGCGATTCTTTTAAAGGCAACACAGCCAATTCATAAAGAGCTGGAGACCGCAATTGAGGAGACAGAGCAACTTTCGAATTTAAATCCAGATGAGTTAATGAAAATAAATGTTCCAATGCATAGGGCAGAGGTGAACATTCTTCTTTTAGAAACGAGCGAATTAGTATGGAAGGAAATGAATACTGCGCGTAAGAAACGAATCATTCACCGCGGAGCAGATCTTATGGGAGCAAATTTGAAAAAGAAAAATTTACAAGGTGCAAATTTAAGAGGAGCTTACTTAATTGCGGCAAACTTAAATGGAGCAGATTTAAGAGGAGCTGATCTCATCGGAGCAGATTTACGAGATGCAGATATTCGCGGGGCTGATTTTACAAATAGTATTTTTCTGACGCAAGTTCAAATTAACGCAGCGAAAGGGGATAAGCATACGAAATTACCGAAAATGTTATCCCGTCCATCGCATTGGAGTGCGTAAAGAGTGAGGAGTATTTAGTTTGGATATATTTCAGTATTTAGAAGAGATGCAAGAGGATGTCTTTTCGTTAGCAGTAGAGCAAATAGAAGCGAAGTATTATGATATTTGTTGCATGTTGGCGTCTACAGAATATGCAGAACGAATTAAAGCAATTGATTTAGAGTCATATAAGGAAAGTATTCGAGTAGGTTTGGATGCAGCTGTAGAAATGGCTACTAATGAAGAATCAAAAGCGATTTATTTTGAGTATGACCTTGATAACGAATGGGATAGTCAGTTTTATATTTGTGAGGAATATATTCCACTTGAAGAAGAGGACGATGATTGGGCATCTGAATGGACATATAATATTGAGGGACCGGGGTCTGTAGAATTAGCAGATATGTATAATGGAAATGGCTTTGACACAAGTGAAAAAGCAGTCGGTGTAACTTTATATTTAATTGCTAAAACGCTGTGTAGTTTTATAAGTGTACGTAGTGAAGTGCAAAGTAATATACCGATTTGTATTGGTTTTCACGACCAAGATCCAATTATGCGAACAGGCAGAGACTAAGAATCTCTGCCTGCTTTTTATTTCTTTTCAAAAGTAGTAATGAAAACGCTACATATAATGAGAATACCACCAATGAAAAAGTTACTATTTAATGTCTCATTTAATAAGAGCCAGCCAAGTAATGATCCAACAATAGGTTGGAAGAAGAAAAATAAGGAACCGATGCTTGCATCCATTAATTCTAATCCTTTATTCCAAAGGAAAAAGGCACCTGCTGTTGAGACGATTCCTAAGTATAATACGCCTAATATTACGTACGTATTTACTGTTCCGATAGAGGATGTTTGTAGTTCCCATATCATAAAAGGTGTAATAAAAAAGAGTGAAAAGAATATGGCATACGTTGTAATAACTAAAGATGAAAATTGGATTGAAGCGATTTTTACATAAATAGATAGTAAAGCCCACGTAATAGCGGCCCCGACTAATATAATTGTACCGATAAAATAGGAGCCAATTTCAATATCCCATCCGATTACAATAATGACACCGATTGTCGCTATTATAGTAGATAAAAGTCTACGAGCAGTTAGTTTTTCTTTCAAAATGAGCGCTGCAAATATAACCATAAATGCAGGTGTAGCTGATGTAACTAACGAGCCTGTATGAGCGTCGGATAATTTTGTTCCGATAAATTGGCATGTGATCGAAATGAAATAGCCGATAAATCCAATCCAAGCGAATAGGAGCCAATCTTTTTTGCGAATGGTTACTTTTTTCTTTTGCTTTTTCTCAGCTAGTTTCAAAATGCCATATAAAACAACAAAAGCGATAATAAAGCGTAGCCAAACGAGTGTTAGTGGTGGGATAAAATCGAGTACGTATTTGCTAACAACATACATACCGCCCCATATACTTGCTGCTAGTGATAAATATATAGCTCCTAAAATTGTTTGTTTCATGTAAAGTACCTCCGTCTATTTTTAGGGTATTATGAGTTCCCTAAGACGAGGCGTAGTGTATGTGTTATATGATTGCCCGTCTTAGTTTATAGACGGCCTACAGGTTGATCGTTTTCGAATGAAGTGTTGTAGTACATGCGTGCATTCCTCCTCTTTAAGTTATAATGATATTATAACTTAATTTTCTGATTATTGGAGGTTGTTATGAAATATATCGTTATAAAATCACATGTTAGCAATTATCCTAATCCAATTCGCTTAGAAGAGGGGGATGTAGTGAAAATGATAGAGAGTTACGCTGGTCCGGAAAACTGGGAAAACTGGATGTTTTGTCACGAAGAGAAGTATAACCGGAAAGGAGGGGTTCCGGAGCAAATTATAAGAAAAGATATGAATGGAACAGGAATTATTATAAAACAATATACTGCGAAAGAATTAAATGTGAGTATTGGAGAAAGATTGATCGGATTAGAAGAATTGAATGGATGGGTTTGGTGCGAAGGAAGAGATGGTGAGAAGGGCTGGGTACCAAAGGAAAACTTACAAAAATATTAATAATAATATTTGATCAATAATTAGGAAACATATTTTTGCTTATGAGTATATTGGTTGTAGGATAAAAAGTAGATTAATAGAGAAAGAGGAGGAGATTATTATAACTACAACCGTTATTTCACATTTTTACAATGAAGAGTATTTATTGCCATGGTGGCTTATGCATCATACGAAACTTTTTGATCATGGTATTTTAATTAATAAAGGTTCAACAGATCGTTCTGTTGAGATTTGTAAAAAATTCGCACCGCATTGGGAGGTGCGAGATTCTGTAAATCCAGAGTTTGATGCATATGCGACAGATCATGAAGTGATGAGGATAGAACAAGAAGTACAAGGATGGAAAATGATTTTAAATACGACTGAGTTTCTTTGCGTGCAAGATAAAAATCAGTTTTGGAAATCGCTAAATGAATTGGGGGGGAGGATGTATTGGCTGGACGGGCTTATTATGGTTGATGATCCTAACTACAACTATCCGGACCTTAACTTTGGAATACCTTTAATGAAACAGCGATTTCATGGTTATTTACCAGAAGATTGGCCGTTATGGAGAAGAGGTAGATTTATTCATAATCATGAGCATGGAAGTTATACGGTTGGAAGACATTTATCTGCGCATGAATCGATGATTTATCCACCTCTTGCCTGTATATTATGGTTTGGGTTTAGTCCGTGGAACGATGCGATGAGAAAGAGAAAGTTACAAATTGGTCCGACTCTTTCTGAAGCTAGTAAGCATGGGGGAATGGGGACGCAACATATTGTTACGTCGGAAAGATTAGAAGAATGGTATAAGGAATTAGCGAGAGGAACGAAGGATTTACGTTTTAATGATGCATATCGTTATGTTTTTGTATAAATGATTTCCACCATAAAATTGTTTCTTCAATTCCTGTATTTAGATCGTATGTTGGTTTCCAGTTTACTTCAGTTTTTAAACGTTCTACATTAACCCCGACAAATAAAGGTTCATCTTTAGAGAAAGGGATTGCACCTAGTTTAATTAAATGTTCTTTTCCTATCTTTTTAGCAATGATAGAAGCTAACTTTTTAATTTGTACAGATTGACCAGAAGCGATATTGATGGTGCCTGTAACGCTGTGTTCTAATATTGTTACGAGAGCGTCAGCGACGTCACTCACATGGAGGAAATCTCTCGATTGCTTTCCATGTGTACATAGTGCTTCCTCGTTTTTTAATAAGGAAGTGATAATGTTAGAAACGAGCCGATTACCTTGTTCGTGAGGTCCATACATATGAAAAATGCGGCCCCAACACATGCTGAGGCCTGTTTGTTGTGCATACGTTTCTAGCCAGGAGTGCAGTGCATTTTTACATAAAGAATACGGGGTTTTATAGGAAAGGAGCGGTGAATCTTCAAATAATACGCCGTTAAACCATTCGTACTCTGCGCCAGTACCTGCAACGACAACACGCTTTCCACCGCATGTTGTGAAGTGTTGAATCAATGAAATACTAGACTTTAGCCAATAGTAATTATTAATAGATACATAGCATGCTGGTGGCACTGCTTCCCAAGCAAGGTGAATGAGATGGCTAGGCTGAACATCCGAAATGAATTGTTTTACTTCGTCATCGCGAAGCAAGTTTACTTTATGCCAATGGCAAGGGAGGTGAGAGGGGTTATTTTTATTATACGTGGCGTGCACTTCATATCCCTTTTGTATAAGTGAATGTACAACATATTTACCTATCCAGCCACTACCACCTGTTACAACAACTTTCTTCATGGCTCGATCACCTCAATTTCTGGAACCGTCACTAAAAATTTACCGCCCCATTCACGAATGAAAGAGCATTCTTTCATAATTTCGTCTTTCAAATTCCAAGGAAGTATAAGAATGTAATCCGGTTTTGTACGTTTAATTTCTGCTGGAGATTTTATTGGAATACGAGTTCCTGGTAAAAGGAGATTTTGTTTGTGAGGATTTTTATCTACTGTATAAGCTAGAAATTCTTTACCTATCCCGCAATAATTCAAAAGGGTGTTTCCTTTAGCTGGAGCACCGTAACCGATAATTTGTTTGTTTAAAGCTTTCGCTTCAATAAAAAACTTTAAAATATTTATTTTCAATTGTTCGATGCGTTTAGAAAAAAGGAGATAGCAATCTAAAGTATCTAACCCGTGGTCGACTTCTTTTTGAATTAATTTTGTAACATTGGAATGGATAGTTGATTGGGCACTTAGATGGTTTACAAAAATCCGTAAGGAACCACCATGCGTTGAAAGTTCTTCTACATCAACAATTTGTAAATGATGATAACTTAAAACTTTTTGAAGGCTTATAAGTGAGAAGTAGGAAAAGTGCTCATGGTAGATAGTATCGAACTGTTTAAAGGATATGAGGTTTAATAAGTGTGGGAATTCAATTGTTATCGTGCCATCTTGTTTTAATAACGTTTTTAAACCGGCAACAAAATCATGCAAGTTTGGAACATGTGCTAATACGTTATTTGCGACGATTAAATCAGCTTGTGGCAATTTTTTTGCTAAGTCATTACTGAAAAAATTCACATGAGTAGGAATTCCTTTTTTGATAGCAATTTCTGCTACGTTTTTTGCTGGTTCAATTCCCAACGTCTCGATATTTTCTTTTTGAAAGTATTGTAATAAGTACCCATCGTTACTTGCAATTTCAATCACTTTTGAATGTTTCGTTAAGTTGAAACGCTTAATCGCCATTTCTACGTATTGTTTAGCGTGTAGTAGCCAACTTGAGGAGTAAGAGCTGAAGTATAAATAGTTATGAAAAATATTTTGTGGAGATTCAAATTCATCTAGCTGTACGAGTAAACAAGAGTTACAAACAAATGTGTGCAGGGGATAAAAAGGTTCCATTTTATATGAGCTTTCAGGAGCTACAAATGAATTAGCGAGAGGGGAAACGCCTAAATCTAAAAAAGTATTAGTTAGTAATGAGTGGCAAAAACGGCATTTTTTCTGTTCCATTTTATAGCCCCCTTATAAATTTTTGAATGTGTCGATTTGTTGTCGTGTGAAAGATTCTATATTTTCACCAGATGCATATTTTTTGTACCAATCAACAGTCCAAGTAATAGAATCATCTGTTGATAACTTAGGAGTCCAGCCGAGTTTGTTTACTGCTTTTGTACTGTTGAGTGTTAAAATTGGTGATTCATAAGGAGTTTTTGTAGAGGGAGAATGGATTGTGAGTCGTTTATTCCATAATTTCATTACGGATTGAATGACATCATTTACGGTTCTGCTAGGTTCATTGATTGGACCAAAATTCCACGCTTCTGCATATTTAGCATCATTCCAAAGTTTCTCAGCTAAAAGGATGTAGCCGTGTAGAGGATCTAAAACATGTTGCCATGGACGGATGGCATATTTGTTTCGAATACACAAAGTATGATTGTGCAAATATGCCCGAATGATATCAGGGAATAATCGATCTTCTGCCCAATCACCACCACCAATAACGTTACCTGCTCTTACAGAAGCAAGCGAAGTAGTATTCGTGTGAAAAAAAGATTTGTGATAAGATGTTGTAACTAATTCAGCACAAGCTTTACTAGCGCTATAAGGGTCGGAACCTCCTAGTCGGTCATTTTCCACGAACGCTTGGTCGCCACTACCGTCATTCTCATAACATTTATCGCTTGTCACATTAATAATGATACGTACGCTTTCGACGGACTTTGCTGCTTCTAGCACGTGGACAGTACCTAAAACATTCGTTTTGAATGTATCGATAGGATTTTTGTATGAAGCAGTTACAATTGGCTGAGCTGCTAAATGAAATATTATGTCGGGTTTATGCTGCTTCATGGCATGAAATAAAGAATGGTAATCTGTAATATCGCCTTTCATTGTCGTGCACTCTTTTGCTACGTTACCTTGTTCAAAAATGTTAGGAATGGATGGGGGATGAGAAGAAAAGCCTACTACTTCTGCACCTAAAGAACTTAAGAAAAGGGTGAGCCAGGAGCCTTTAAATCCAGTATGTCCCGTAATAAATACTTTTTTCTTATTCCAAAAAGATGATGAAGCCATATTACCAAACCTTCCACGGAGCGTTATTACTTTCCCATAGCTCGACTAATTTATTTTTATCGCGCAATGTATCCATCGGATGCCAAAAACCAGAATGTTGATATGCGGCCAATTCATTTTTGTTTACTAACTGAACTAAAGTGTCTGTTTCAAAAACAGACTTATCTCCACTAATGTAATTGAAAACTTCAGGATTTAAAACGAAAAATCCACCGTTAACCCATCCGCCATCACCTAATGGTTTTTCTTGAAAAGATGTTACAGACTGTTTATCTAATATGAGAGAACCAAATCTACCAGGAGGTTGTACGGCAGTAACAGTAGCCATTTTCCCATGTTTTTTATGGAATGTAATAAGTTCTTTTATATTTACATTACTTAATCCATCACCATAAGTGAGGCAGAAAGGTTCGTCTCCGACATAATTTTGAATCTTTTTCACTCGGCCACCCGTTTCGGTATTTACACCAGTATCGATTAGTGTAACTTTCCATGGTTCTACACGATGAGAATGGCTAGTAATTGTATTATCGCTTAACTGTATTGTGAAATCAGACATGTGTAAGTTGTAATTTAGAAAGAACTCTTTAATTGCATATCCTTTATAGCCTAAGCAAATAATAAACTCAGTAATCCCGTAATGACTATACAAACTCATAATGTGCCATAGAATGGGCTTTGTTCCAATTTCAATCATAGGTTTCGGTTTTAAATGTGTTTCTTCCCCAATTCTTGTACCGTACCCACCAGCAAGAATAACAGCTTTCATTTTTTCCTCCTAAAATAAAAATTTATTATTTATACAGTATTCATGTTTTATGCAAATGAGATTGTTTTTGATTAAGCGAATGAAAATGTTTGAGGTGATGACGATGCAGAAAATATTACGGTTTGAATTTTGGAAATAATTCTTGATATTCAGGGTTATGACGGAGGTCTTGTGTTAGGTTACTAAGCTCTAAAAAACGTATGTCCAGTACTTCAGGAGATTGACCGTAATGTGTTTGAAGTCCCATTTGAACACCCCTTTTTGAAAGGGTAGGTGTAATTTGTAATTTTCTTGCCTTTGATTGTTCATTCCAAGGGCTAAAATAAAATTTTAAAATAAATGAAGGATAGTCATAAATTATATATCCGTGCCGCGAATGATGTCTACCAGGTAAATATGCACCGTCTAGATGATTGTGAATAAATCTCCAAGCACATCCGAGATTTGGGTTATAAGGGAAGACACCGTGGTATCGCTGTTCTACTAAGGGGATAGAATATCTAGGCTTTGAATAATTATAATTATGATTATCTATCATTAAAATCATTCTAATCGCATACATGTTTTGGCCTAGTGTATGAAGAGATGAAAAAAATTCTTCAGTATTATTACAACAAAAGAATTCAGTAGTATTTAAAACGATTTTCCAACCTGAAACTTCTCTTTCAATTTCCATCACTTCAATATCAGTATTAGTTGGATCAAACTCAAGAAATCTTGAATTTCGTACTTCCCAGTGGGGTGCTAATAGTTTACAAATCTCTACGGAACGATCTGTAGACCCTCTATTAATTAAAATGCCGTGATCGAATATTTTCGTGTGATGCATAAGCCACCATGGAAGTAGGTATTCTTCATTATAAAAATGAGAAATGATTGTCTTTTTCATATTAATTCCCTCCTATACAAGCAATCATTATTAGTAGGATATGCTTTTAAATAAGAAAGGTTAAAAGTGGCAGACAATGTAGTGATTAGGTAGTAGTTTAGTAATTTTATTGTATAAGTGTAGATTACTCGTATTGAATCATCATAGGAGGAGATTGGAATTTTGTATAAATTGTGAATAATAAACCGTCACGTTTGACTGTACAGTTTATGTGTTGTATGATGTAAGTAATATAAACAAGGGGGGAAGATCGTTGGGAAGGTGTATCGAATCGGACAGTTGGCTCTCATGGCTCACGTGTCGAAACGAACGATTGATTATTATACGAATCTAGGTATCTTAAAAGCGGAGCGATCTCAATCTAATTATCGCTATTACGACGAAACAGCATTTGAGACATTACAATTTATTGAGAAGTGCAAAGAAATGCATATGCCGCTTTGTGAGATTAAAGAGAAAATCGAGGAGAAGAAGAAGCTGCTCGGTATCAATGAACACGTTTCGAAACAAGTGAATGAAGTGACAGACCATATTCATCGATTAGAAGTGGAGCTTACAGAGTTAAAGCCGCTTTTAGATGAATTGACTGATTCACAACGTGAAAAAATATCGAAATCTTTATCAGGTCAAACGACAGCTTTAATACAGACACTTGCTCTATTATTATAGAATAAGTGAAATCCGACCTCTTTAATTTTTGTATCGGGCTATGTTTTCTAACAAACAAATAAGAAAACATTATAGTATACAGGAGGTGGACACCTTAGTTTTTTAACTAAGGGGATTCATTGGAAATATTTAATTTAGTCATGGTTGCGATTTTAATCGCATTTACTGGATTTTTCGTAGCAGCAGAGTTTGCGATTGTAAAGATACGTTCAAGCCGTATCGATCAGCTTGTTGCGGAAGGAAAACGCGGTGCTTTAGCAGCGAAAAAGGTAACAACAAATTTAGATGAATATTTATCTGCTTGTCAATTAGGTATTACAGTTACAGCTATGGGATTAGGTTGGTTAGGTGAACCGACAATTGAAAAGTTATTACACCCGTTATTTGAGAAATGGAACTTAAATCCTTCTATTTCATCAGTATTAACATTTGGTCTTGCTTTTATGATTATGACGTATTTACACGTTGTAGTAGGGGAATTAGCTCCGAAAACGATGGCAATTCAAAAGGCTGAAAGGGTAACGTTATTATTGGCAGGTCCATTAATGATGTTCTATAAAGTAATGTATCCATTTATTTGGGTATTGAACGGTTCAGCTCGTGTGATAACTGGTTTATTCGGTTTAAAGCCAGCTTCAGAACATGAAGTAGCTCATACAGAAGAAGAATTACGTCTTATCCTTTCAGATAGCTATGAAAGTGGCGAAATTAATCAAGCTGAATACAAGTATGTAAATAACATTTTTGAATTTGATAATCGTATTGCAAAAGAGATTATGGTACCGCGAACAGAAATCGTTGGTTTCTACCTGGAAGATTCAGTAGAAGAACACATGAAAGTAATCCAAAATGAGCGATACACACGTTATCCGATTTTTGGAGAAGATAAAGATGATATTATCGGTATGGTCAACGTAAAAGATTTCTTTATTCGATATATGACCGAGGATCAAAAAGATTTATCATCTATTCGCTCGTATATGCGTCCGATTATTGAAGTGATGGAAACGACTCCAATTCACGATTTATTACTTCAAATGCAGAAGAAGCGAATTCCGATGGCTGTTTTATATGATGAGTACGGAGGAACAGCTGGAATTGTAACGCTTGAAGATATCTTGGAGGAAATCGTCGGCGAAATTCGTGACGAATATGATGAAGATGAAGCACCACCAATTCAACATGTGAACGAGCAACATATTATTGTTGATGGAAAAGTGCTTATCTCAGAAGTGAAAGATTTATTTGGATTACACATCGAAGAAGATGATGTGGATACAATCGGTGGATGGATTATGATGCAAAATCATGAAATCGAAGAAGGACAACATGTTGAGGCAGAAGGTTATGAATTTAAAGTGTTAGAAAAAGACGCTTACCAAATTAAACGTGTTGAAATTCGTAAGATGGAACAAGAACAAGAACAAGAAGAAGAGAAAGCAGCAACTGTGTAAGTTGCTGCTTTTCTTCTAAAGTACAAAAAATGAGAACTTAGGAGCGGATATTTTGATTCAAGAAGCCTTACGTGTATATCGATTACAATTGTATGTGATCTTTAGTGGTTTACTACTTATGTGGACGATTACTCCGTTTGGAAAACAAGTGACAGGGTTCGGTATTGGATTAGCAGTAAGCGCCTATTGTCTTTGGTTATTAGCTCGCAGAGTGGAGAAACTCGGGAAAAGTATCGTAATGAAGGAAAAGGCTCCTGGATTAGGAGTTTTAAACCGATTTGCAGCTGCTATTTTAGGAGCTATCATCATGTATGAAATTGAGCATGAAATGGAAATGTGGGCATTCGGTACAGGTATTTTAGGTGGTCACTTTTTAATGATTGCAAATTTAGCTTATGCAAATATGCAATTAGTGAAAGAAGAAGAGAAGCAAAGGGAACATGCTTCGAAAAATATAGAGCTATGATGAAAGGGACCTAATCGGGTTCCTTTTTTAGTTTAGCGATAATATACAAGTAATCAAATTAACGACAAATATAATACGCTTCTTTTTTTCGTTTTTCAATAGTATGAAAAATAATTTAAAAAAATTTAAAAACCCATCGATTTCTAAAGGTTATGTATGTTATCATGACAAAAGACTTTTTGAAAGAGGTGGATACCAATGTTACAAGCGCTACTTATTTTTGTGCTTCAAATTATTTATGTTCCAATATTAACAATTCGTACGATTTTGCTTGTAAAGAATCAAACAAGATCCGCTGCAGGCGTAGGATTGTTAGAAGGGGCTATTTACATTGTTAGTTTAGGTATTGTGTTTCAAGATTTATCAAATTGGATGAACATTGTTGCCTATGTCATCGGTTTTAGTACGGGACTTTTATTAGGTGGTTATATAGAGAATAAATTAGCGATTGGTTATATTACGTATCAAGTTAGTTTACTAGACCGTTGTAATGAATTAGTAGATGAGTTACGTCACTCTGGATTTGGCGTTACAGTATTTGAAGGCGAAGGTATTAATTCTATACGTTATCGCTTAGATATCGTCGCAAAGCGTTCTAGAGAGAAAGAGCTTTTAGAAATCATTAATGAAATTGCACCGAAAGCGTTTATGTCTTCGTATGAAATTCGCTCGTTTAAGGGTGGATATTTAACGAAGGCGATGAAGAAAAGAGCGTTAATGAAAAAGAAAGATGAACATGCATCGTAAAAAAGAGGAGTAGTACTGCATTAAAAGCGCAGTATAAGTCCAAATGTAAAAGGGAGGAATCTATTTTGATGTAGATTCCTCCTTTTTCTATGAAAAATATTCATCTGTTAATTCAAAAAACTAAATCGTATAATTATTTTTTTTACTCATTCTCAAATTAATGATTAGCCATATAATTTGAAAAAATACCGGTATGATAAACGCAATTAATAAAACGATAAGTGATATTGATTTAATTCCGGGTGTTTGAGTAACACCGGCCCCATCAACATCTCGTAGCCAAATAATAGCTGCCCATATTCCAAAAACGATAATCCAAAATATGTTACCAATCCACCAAGAAATCCATCGTCTTTTCATGTTAGCACCCCTTACATTTCTACTCTGTTAAAAGGATATTTTCGTTCGTTACATTTATAATGAAACAACTTTAAAATTAGTTTTTAACTGTATATCTAACTTGTTTAAAGGTTACCATTTCTCCATCATCATTATCATCTTTCGTTTGCAAAAGTTGAACTTTTGGTTTGTAGTCCGTCCTATGAGCGTGTTCGATATCTTTAATGTTAAGCTTGTAGGATTCACCATTCTTTAGCTTTTGTTCCAATACTTTTTTATTAGCAACATAAATAAAAGTTACTTTATTTTCATCAATGCCTTTAGTTTTAATTTCTAATTCATTATCTTTTGTTGTGATCGTTGGTGTTAATAATTCCATACTGCCTTTCCCGCTTTCTAAAGAATTCTCTGCTATAGTTGAACATCCTGATAATATGATTCCAGTGAATAGAAGAACAGCTAATTTCTGTTTCATAACACCCCTCAATTCCATGTGAATTTTGATTTTGGTATTGCTAGATTACTAGTGTGGAGCGTAAATGTTTAGTTAGTACCTTTTTAATTGTACCATAATATGTAAATTGAAACAGGGTGTATATCCAATTTAAGGGAGATTGAAAAATTTACTGATTGTTGTAAATTCGTGTGTTTTAGCTTCTATTTCAATCGAAATGTAGACGAGAGAAAGAAATTTTTTTATAGAAATTATAATTTTTACATTTTACAATAATGATAGGGAATAGATGAATTCATTTACTTCGGAGGTAGTTATTTGAACATTAATGAGAAGGCAATTGAAATGTTTGAACAAAATAAATATGAGGAAGCAATGGAACTGTTTCAACAAGCAGTACATGAATCTAGAGACGTACAATCTCTCAATAATCTGGCTTGGATGTACTTTTATGAGGAAGAGAATGATGATAAAGCTCTTGAATTAATAAGAGAAGTTGTTAAGTTGAATCCTTCTTCATACTTTCCTTATAACATCTTAGGGGACATTTACATGAAACAAGAAAAATGGACAGAAGCGAAAGAAGCATTACAAAAGTCTATTTCGATTCAACCATCAGATGAAGCATATCATAATGTAGCTGTAGCGCATTATAACCTTGGAGAGCTGGAAAAAGCTTCAGAATTTTTCTTGCGAGTTGCAGGGGATTCGGACTATATCATGTATAGCTATGTAAAATGTTTAATTGATTTAGAACGAACGACAGAAGCAAAAGAGAAGTTAGATACTTTTAACAGGGAATCTGATAATTTTTTAGGGGAAATTAATGTAGCAGATTTATATGTTGAGTTGAATTGCTATAAAGAAGCAATTGAATGGTTCGAAAAGGGATATAAAGAATGCTGGAAAAGTCCTAATTGGATTGGTAGATTTGTGTATGCTCTATATAAAACGAATAATTTCTCCCGTATAAATGAAGTTATACGGGAGTCTATCGAAGCGAAAACAGCAGAAATAGAAGATGTTCAGAATGAAGAAGTAGAAGAAAACTGGACAGAAAATGATAAGGAAGAGTTAATTGAGGAATATACAGAAGAGAATAATTGTTATAAAACAATGGTAGAACGTATCAAATCTGGATACGTTCCAGGATTAGAGTTTGAAACTGATTATATAGGGGCTTGCTATTTATTTGGTTGTAAAAGACATAATCACCTTGAATATGAAAAATAAAAAGATTCGACTGTCATATATGATGGTCGAATCTTTTTCGTTATAGGTCGCTTGTATTACATAGGTGTATATCCTCTTTAGAGGCCACTTTTTTTATATTTAAAATATGTAGTGAAATAAAACCAATAAGTCCTATTCCGCAAAAAATAAGCCATGGTGTATACATTCCGCTTAAGTTGGATGTAAAAGATGTACCGGTATAATTACCAATGATAAAACCAAATGCGAGTGATAGTTGATAAAATCCGAAGAAGGTGGCTGTATATGATTCATTACTGTAATTTGCAATAGCGATATCAGCGTTAGGTAATACGAGTGTTTCACCGATTGTAAATAAAATTATACAAATAAAGAGCCAATATGGATGTTGAAATAAAGGAATGAGTAAAAAGGAAATACTCATTAATAAAACACCGTATTTAATAATCGAAAGTGTGTTGTATTTGTGGAATAATTTTCGGAATAATACCATAAATATGACGCCTGTTATCGCATTTATCGTAATAACGAGTGTAGCAAGTTGATTGCTATTACTAATGTTTTTCATATGAAGTGGAAGTGCGACAGTAAGCTGAGTAAACATAATATAGAAGAAAATCATGATAAAGGAAAACAGAAGGAAAGACTTGTTTTGTAAGATGGCCTGTATTCCTAATGTAATAGACGTGTTTTCAGTAGTGACTTGGAAGTGATTTTTAAGTAAGTAAAAGATAAAAGCAAATAACAGCATAAGAGATCCTGTTAGAGAGAAAGCGTAGAGTGGATCGAGTAAGAGTAAGAGCCCTCCTGCAATTGGTCCGATTATTGCACCGCAATTAAAGCTAAGGTTTAAATATGTAAATAAATTTTTTCTCAAATGAGCTGGCTGTGAGCCAAATATAGCGCGAGCGGCAGGTTCGTAAAATGCAGTTCCGAAGCCAATAAGTGCAGAAGAAATAGAAATTGTATAGAAATCAGAGCATATTCCTAAAGCGATAAATCCGATTCCTCTTAAAAATAATCCGACTATCATCATAATGATATAGCCTATTTTATCAGCAATTAACCCTGAGAATAATGGGATAACTCGTGATGTAATTGTCATAACCGTCAACACTGTTCCTACTTGGACAGCAGAAAAATGAAGAAAGGTTAATAGATAAATAGCTAAAAATGCGTATACTGCAAAATACCCAAAAGACATAAAAAATGAAGAAATAAGCATGAAACGTATCGGTGTTGAGAAACTTTTCATAGAAATCCTCCTAATTGTGTAACCAGTAAAATTATTTGATGGTTAACTATTTTATACTATAATTATACATAAAGTCAGAAAAAAGTAAATTTTAAGAAGAAGGTGGATCGAATTGAATCAAAACGCTCCAAATGAACTAGAATATATTCGGGAATTTTTAAATACATGGAGAATACCAAACGATACGAGAGAGCCAATTGATTTGCTGCAATCAAAAGAAGATATAAAGCTCTTTATGAAAGAATATTTTGATGAAGAGTTTCCGTTTCATACGATAGAGGAATTAAGAGGTTTTCGAGAAGATATTCGGATGACAATTGAAGGCGAAGGATCATTGCAAAAATGGTTAGAGAAATACCCATTTCATGTACATATAAAGGATGATATGAAAGGTATTACATATGAACCGGTATATGAAGAGAATGTGTATACAAAAGTGTTAAGCATTGTGTTAATGTCAATTCAAGAAAATGTGTGGGGAAGGTTAAAAGCATGTCCAGATTGTCGCTGGGTATTTTATGATCATTCGCGAAATGGGAGTAAAAGATGGTGCGGTATGTATGCTGGAGAAGAAGGAGGAAGAGCATGCGGTACGATTGCGAAAGTGAAAAACTACCGGGCGAAGAGAAAAGGACGATCTGGTTATGATATGTAATTAATATTAGAGAAAGAAAAATGGATGGGGGGAATGTAGAATATGAAAGGTACGCAAATGTTAGCTTTAAATAAAAAGTGTTGGGATACAGTTGCACCTTATTTCTTTCAAGTGGATTGTTTACCTAAATATGGTCCGTATACGGCGTCTGAAGATGAGATTCGTTTGTTCGATTCAATCAGAAAGAAAAAGGTTCTTGATATTGGCTGTGGAAGTGGGCATTCGTTGCAATATATGGCGGAACAAGGGATAGAGGAATTATGGGGGCTTGATCTTTCGAGTACACAAATTGAAATAGCGAATAAGACGTTAAAGGATTGGAATCCAAAGTTAGTATGCGGAGCAATGGAAGAAGAAGGAGATATTCCGAAAGGATATTTTGATATTGTATATTCCATTTATGCATTAGGTTGGACTTCGGATTTAAGAAAAACGTTGGAATTGATATATTCATATTTAAAGTCGGGAGGAAGCTTTATTTTTAGCTGGGAGCATCCCGTATATTCAAACTTAATGTATGGAACAGAGGAGATTGCTTTAAGCTCGTCTTATCACGAAGAAACTCCTATTACGTTTGAAACATTTAAAGGTAAGGATGTACAAGCGACATTATATAAAAGAAAAATGAGTACATACATAAACGAGCTAAATAGAGTTGGTTTTACAATTGAGAGAATAGAAGAACCTGAACCATCTAGCACGTTTGATGAAGAACTAGCGATGCCTTCTACGAAGTATTATTCTTTATATAAGGCTAGAATGGTGCCGACTACTTTTATTATTAAAGCTAGAAAATAAAATGTTTTTATAAAAGAAGCCTATCATTTCAAACAAATGATAGGCTTCTTTATTTTAATAAAATTGAGGTTAAATGTGTACTTTTATTATAAAAATGCATTTCATATAAAAGGTGTAATTATTTTGGGGAAGGGGGATTGTTGTGCGTCATCATAGAAAGTGCAAAAAATTTGGAGTGGCACTGCCTCTTCCGCTTATAGGAGCAACGGGTCCGACAGGTAATAGTGGTCCAATCGGTCCAACTGGAGGGCATGAAGGTCCTGTTGGTCCTACAGGGGTGACTGGACCGACGGGAGCAACTGGGCCCCAAGGTCCTCAAGGTATCAGGGGAATACAAGGTCCCCGAGGGACAACAGGAGCACAAGGAATACAAGGAGCTATTGGTGATACAGGAGAGCAAGGTATAACTGGCCCGACTGGTCTCCAAGGTGCTCAAGGATTAATTGGTAACCAAGGTCTAATTGGTGATATTGGAGTACAAGGATTAGAAGGAATACAAGGAGCTACGGGTTCTGCTGGTAGTCAAGGTATACAAGGCACACAAGGAATACAAGGGGAAATAGGTGAGCGAGGACAAACAGGAGCACAAGGAATGCAAGGAGAGAGAGGCATAACTGGAGTCTCGGGTGTAACTGGTTCACAAGGCCCTCAAGGTGTTCAAGGAATACAAGGAGAGCAAGGGGCTACTGGTATACAAGGAGAAGACGGCTTCCAAGGGATACAAGGAATTACTGGAGAGGAAGGCCCGCAAGGAGCACAAGGAATACAAGGTGAAGTGGGTCCAACTGGTTCTACTGGAATGCAAGGTGCCCAAGGTATAAGTGGAATAAAGGGGACAACAGGTGCAATAGGTTTACAAGGACCACAAGGTGTGCAAGGAATACAAGGTATAACGGGAGCAACAGGTTTTCAAGGGATAAAAGGAATAAGAGGTATAACGGGAGCGACGGGTAGCATTGGTATTCAAGGCTCAGAAGGACCACCGGGCGGTCCGATGGGAACAACTGGTCCAATTGGTCCATCTAGTGGGGTGACTGGACCAGCTGGCCCACCCGGTCCACCAGGAGGTCCAACAGGTCCAACGGGAGCGACTGGTTCAACAGGTGTAAGCGGAGGGATAGGACCAATTGGAGCGCAAGGAGTGCAAGGTATAACCGGTCCAACAGGTGCTCAAGGTGTAAGGGGAGCACAAGGTTCCCAAGGTGTAGTTGGAGCAGTTGGAGTACAAGGGGCACAAGGTCCTCAAGGTAACCAAGGCATAACAGGTCCAACGGGTGCAGAAGGTTCTCAAGGAATACAAGGTCCGCTGGGAGTAATAGGTCCAACAGGTGCAGAAGGTCCTAAAGGTATTCAAGGTATTCAAGGTGTAATAGGTCCAACAGGTGCACAAGGAATGGTGGGAATACAAGGCGTAGCTGGTCCAGCTGGTGTTACAGGAGCGGAAGGAGCTCAAGGTGCACAAGGAATCCGAGGAGCAACCGGTCTTGCTGGAGCACAAGGTATACAAGGAATTCAAGGTATACAAGGAGAAACAGGAGCAGCTGGAATACAAGGTCCTCAAGGTGTTCAAGGGATACAAGGGACTACCGGATTGACAGGCACACAAGGTGCACAAGGTCCTCAAGGAGTGCAAGGAATAATAGGACCGACTGGAGCTATTGGCTTGCAAGGTCCTCAAGGATTACAAGGAATAACGGGTCCAACAGGAGCGCAAGGTGTGCAAGGAATACAAGGAGTGCAAGGAATTATCGGTCCAACAGGTGCACAAGGAATTAGAGGTCCCCAAGGAAATACAGGGGAAGTCGGTATAACAGGCCCTCAAGGAGTCCAAGGGGCGCAAGGTAGTCAAGGACCCCAAGGCCCACAAGGAAATGTTGGAATTACAGGTGCAACGGGTGAAACTGGAGCAACTGGAGCAACTGGACCACAAGGTGTGCAAGGAGTGCAAGGGATTACGGGAATACAAGGAATAACGGGAACGACAGGCAATACAGGTGCAACGGGTCCGCAAGGAATACAAGGTATACAAGGGGTTCAAGGGTTGCAAGGCCCAAGTGGAGCAAGTGGGGTGACAGGTGCTAGTGGTAGTATAGGCCCAGTTGGAGCACAAGGTAGTCAGGGCCCAAGTGGCGTGGTGGGACCGACAGGAGCAACTGGTAGTGCAGGTTCAATAGGTTTCTTGGGAATAGCGGGAGCGACTGGAGCGACTGGCTTGCCTAGCGGGGGCGGTTATTTCTTTTCTACTTCAACGAGTGCAATTGCAGCGAATGCACTAATACCAATCAATTCCGGTTCTACAATTTTTGGAGCAGGAATTAGTTTAACAAGTGCAACAACGATAACGTTAAGTACGCCAGGAATATATTTAGTAAGTTATTATTTTCAAGGTGATCCAACTGGTGGAAATGAAACGATTTCAGTGAGCCTTACTTTAAATGGAACGCAAGTCACAGGGAGTTTTATTCTTTATGTTACAGGAGGTACTTTTATATTAGAGCCAGCAGTTTCGAATACGATGGTCATTGAAGTTACTTCTCCAAATTCCACCTTGTCATTACAAAATGGTCCATTAGCTATTGGGCACGTAACGACATTATCTGGTGTGATAACAGCTAGTTTAAATATATTAAAAATAGTTTGATGCATTATAAACGGGGGGGAGATGCTTGTGAAGGATCAAGATAAGTGTAGTAAGTTTCAAGCACCTATTCCTTTTCTGCCTTCAGGTATTACAGGTCCAACTGGTCCAACCGGTCCGACAGGTTCTTTAGGTGGACCGACTGGACCGCAAGGAATCCAAGGCGTGCAAGGTCCAATTGGTCCAACCGGTCCCACAGGAATTCAAGGAGCGCAAGGGGTGCAGGGAGAGATTGGCCCAACAGGTCCAACTGGTTTAACAGGACCACGGGGTGCTCAAGGGAGTCAAGGGCCGATAGGGGAACAAGGTCCACAAGGGATTCAAGGTGTTCAAGGTATTCAAGGCGAACGAGGTCCGACTGGCCCAACTGGAATTCAAGGGATACAGGGTATACCTGGGCCAATGGGAGAAACAGGTCTAACAGGAATACAAGGAATACAAGGTATACAAGGAGAGATTGGTCCAACCGGTCCAACAGGAATACAAGGTATACAAGGAGTACAAGGTGAAATAGGTCCGACTGGCCCAACAGGAAATACGGGTATACAAGGTGTGCAAGGTAATTTAGGAAGTAGTGGTTTACAAGGTGTAACAGGAATACAAGGAATACAGGGTCCGATTGGTCCAACCGGCCCAACCGGTTCTCAAGGGATTCAAGGGGAACAGGGGCCGGTGGGGCCACAAGGGGAAACTGGTGTTCAAGGTTTACAAGGTCCCCAGGGAGACATGGGGCAGGTAGGCCCAACCGGTTCTCAGGGTATACAAGGAGTGCAAGGGGTAATAGGACCAACCGGCCCAACAGGCTTGCAAGGGGATCCAGGTCCAACAGGCTCGACTGGCCCAACCGGAGCAACCGGCGAGGCGGGAGCAACGGGTCCACAAGGTCCACAAGGAATCCAAGGCCCACAAGGGATAACAGGTTCAACTGGAGCAACCGGCCAGACGGGAGTGACTGGAGCAACAGGACCGACTGGAATACAAGGCATACAAGGAATAACTGGAGCAACAGGGGGAACGGGAGTAACAGGCCCAACAGGTGCCACGGGTCCAACCGGTTTAACCGGTGCAACAGGATCATCTGCTATATCAACAGGTGGTGGCTATTTCTTTTCTACATCCACAAGCACAATTGCAGCAAATGCCAACATCCCAATTAATTCTGGATCCACTGTATATGGAACTGGTGTATCTTTAACTAGTGCTACGACAGTCACAGTAGCGACGCCAGGAATGTATTTAGTAAGCTACTATTTCCAAGGGGACGCGACTGGTGGGAATGAGACAGTATCTGTTAGATTGCTATTAAATGGAACGCAACTAACAGGGAGTTTTATACAAAACGTAACGACATCAACTGTAGTAATCGAACCAGCCATTTCAAATACACTTCTTGTGAATGTAACGAGTGCCAATTCAACATTAATATTACAAAATGGCCCGTTAGGTGTAGGGCATTTGACCACTATAGCAGGTGCAATTACGGCAAGTTTAAATGTAGTGAGAATTTTATAAAAAATATAAAAAACACAAGGAATGTCTTTGTAAGACACACCTTGTGTTTTTTAATATTAAATAAACATTTTCTTTATCTTTTCGGTTGAAAAATATGCTGAAAGAAGTATTTGTGATGTAAGTTATCTACAACCTTATTTGCTTGATATGTGCGATGTTGTTCTAATCGAAGTCTTTGCTCCATCATTTTTATTGCGTGATCAGATAAACGTAACATAATACATATCTCCTTTTCTATAAATATAGGTGACTATTTGGTATCGATCCCATATTTATAATTAAGGAGGCACACTGTGTAACATAGGCAAAAAGCACCTTCCTCTCCCATTACGCTTACGAGGTTAGCTGTCGGACTCGGGAAGTGAGAGTTTCCCTACTTTAAATAAGATTCGCCCCAAGTAGCATAGCTACAAAAATGGTTCCCCCGCTCCAAAATTTGGACTCAGCAAAAGGTTTTATAAAGTAAAAGATAACATAAATAAATTGACGAGTCAAACTATTTATTTTTTTCTGATTTTTTAAGTGAGGTTAAAACCACTCCATCGGGTAATATGATATCCTTTACTTCAATAAAGCCATGTTTTTTATATAAAGACAGAGCAGGTGTATTTTCTTTTCCTGTTTGTACAATATATGACTTTGAAGAGGAGAACATGTCAAATATATATAGTAATAGCTTAGTAGCAATTCCTTTATGAAAATGATCGGGGGATACTACTAAACGATGAATATCAACTTCCTCACCACCAATTTTAAAAGAAATAAATCCGGCAAGTACGTCTTCATAAAAATAGCCGTAAAAAATTTCGTCACATGATTGAATATCAGCTACAGTATCATAAAGGCGAGGGATAGCTGTACTATTTATATATTTTGCCTCAATTTCATAAGCTGGTATTTGAATGCTTAAAATAGAAGTAGCGTTTTTGTGAGAAGTTGTTATTAATTTTTGAATCATAGAGAAAGAACCTCCTTGTTGGTTGTATTTTCATAGATTTGACAAGATTTTTCTTTATTGGATATAATAATTATAATAGTTACATAACAATTTAGTATGAAAAAGAAATACACCATAATAGAAATGGAGGACTAAAAATGGGATGGATTATCACATTAATAGTTGGTGCTATTATAGGTGCAATTGCAGGTTCTATAACGGGTAAAAATTTTCCGGGTGGTATGTTTGGAAATATTATCGCAGGTTTATTAGGTGCTTCGTTAGGTGGTAGATTATTTGGATCTTTTGGACCATCATTTGGTGGGATTCATGTCGTGCCAGCATTATTAGGGGCAATCGTGTTAATTCTTATTGTATCATTTGTAGTGAAAGCTGCAAAGAAATAGAGATATAGATCATGATGAAAAGCCCTGAATAAGGGCTTTTCATCATTCGAAGAGGTGGTTTCGTTGGAAAAATTAAATATTAGAAAAAGAGATAAGTTGAAAAAGTTTTTTAGAGAACAAAATTATTTAGCGGTGTTACTCGGATTTGCGTTATTGTTTATTAACATATTACTGCTAACAAAAATTTCTTTTGTGTTTACTCCGTTTATCGTCTTTTTAAAAACAATTTTCTTCCCCGTATTATTAGCGGGTGTACTATTTTATATTTTGCATCCATTCGTTTCGCTTTTAGAAAAGAAAGGTGTTTCAAGAATCGTATCAATAGCCTCAATATACTTAATAGTAATTGGATTATTTGTGTTTTTAGTTTTAACGGTTATTCCTATTATTAAAGATCAAATTGATGCATTAATTGATAACTTACCGTATTTCGGTCATGAGATTGAACGAGCAGCACGTAGATTCGGGGAAAGTAATTTACTCGGTAAAATCCAGGAGAATTTAAATATTAATGTTGCGAATATGGTAAAAGAATATACAGTTGATTTTACAAAGTCATTATCATCAGTAACTGGGAATGTAACTGGATTTTTGAGTACTGTTACAGAGGTTGTTTTAACATTTGTAATGGTTCCATTTATATTGTTCTATCTTTTAAAAGATGGTGAGCAATTACCGAATCACTTTTTAAAGTTCATTTCAGAGCAAAGACAACCAGCAGCAATGAGAATACTAGATGATATGCATTATGCGATTAGTTCGTACATTAGGGGGCAAATTATAGTTAGCTTGTTTATCGGTATTATGCTATTAATTGGTTACCTTATTATCGGTATTAAATATGCAGTACTACTCGCAATTTTAGCGATGATTGTAAATATCGTTCCGTACGTAGGACCAATTATCGCCATTACACCAGCGTTAATTATTGCGTTTATTGATTCACCAGGGATGGTTTTAAAGGTAATTATTGTAATGATGGTTGTACAATTAGCAGAAGGTAAATTTATTTCTCCGCAAGTCATGGGGAAAAAGCTAGATATTCACCCGATTACAATTATATTTATCATTTTAACTGCCGGAAACTTATTCGGGATTATGGGCATTATTTTAGCCATTCCAGGATATGCGATATTAAAAGTGCTAGTTACGCACGGTTATAGATTTGTTAAGTTGAATACGTGAAAAAAAGAGCTAAAACAGTGGGAACTGTTTTAGCTCTTTTTTATTAACAATTCATTTGCATATTGGCGCGCCCATTGATCCGCTTCTAATATAGCATCTAGTGAAGGATCTTTTACGTTATGATGAGCTTCAACTGTTTTGTAAATTGTTTTTTCAATATCGAAAAAGGCAATTTCATTTTTTAAGAATAGTGCATTCGCAATTTCATTTGCTGCATTTAATACAGCGGGAGTAGTACCACCGATTTTGCCACATTCATATGCGTATTGTAGACAAGGGAACTTCTCTAAATCTGGTTTTTCAAAATGTAAACTACCGATTTCTAATAAATTTAATTTTTCATAGGAAGAAGGTAGCCGAGTAGGATAGTGAAACGCATATTGAATCGGCATTCTCATATCAGGAGCACCGAGCTGTGCCATAACTGATCCATCAATAAATTCTACTAAAGAATGAATGATACTTTCTTTATGAATCATTACATCAATTTTTTCATATGGAATATCAAATAGCCATCTCGCTTCCATTACTTCGAATCCTTTATTCATTAATGTGGCAGAATCAATCGTTAGTTTTGCACCCATTAACCAGTTTGGATGTTTTAAAGCGTCCTTAGCTTGTAATGTTTGCATTTCTTCACGTGTTTTATCACGAAAAGCACCACCGGAAGCTGTTACAATTAACTTCTCAATCTCTTTATTATTTTCGCCGTTTAAACATTGGAAAATAGCTGAATGCTCACTATCTACTGGAATTAAGCGACATCCGTTTTGTTTCGCTAGTTCAGTTACGATATGTCCAGCTGCAACCAAAGTTTCTTTATTAGCAATAGCGATATCTTTCTTCGCTTTTAATGCTTCAATTGTTGGGAGTAATCCTGAAACACCTACAACAGAGCTTAATACAAGATTTGCATCAGGGTGAGTAGCTACTGCAATTAAGCCATCAGTCCCGTGTGTGATTTTTGTATTTGCTGAAATACGCGTACGAAGCTTGTCTGCTAAGTCTTTTGTCGCAACGCTTACAATACGAGGTTGAAACGTTTTGATTTGTTGCTCAAGAAGATCGATATTATAATTTGCGGTTAAACCGACGATTTTAAAATGTTCAGGATGAGCTGAAACGACATCTAATGCAGATGTGCCGATGGATCCTGTTGAACCTAAAATGGATATATATTTTACCATGAAAAAACCTCCAAAGTTGTTTCGAATATTTCTACAAACCTATATAACATTAGACAATTGAAGTGGAAATTCCTGCTATATAAAATAGAGAATTTTGGTTTGTTTAGAAGTGAAATGTGATAAACTGTAAAAAATAACGAAAAAGCAATGAAAGAGAAGAGTACATATTCGAAACTTTTTAGAGAGCTGATGTGTGGTGGAAATCAGTAAGGGATGAATATGGAATGGGCTCTGGAGCTTCTAACTGAAATGAGTAGGTAAAGACGGTTACTTCACGTTAAGAAGTTGAAGTGAGCTATAATGATAGCTAATTAAGGTGGTACCGCGGGAGTCTCTCGTCCTTTTTTAAGGATGAGAGGCTCTTTTTATTTTGAGAAAGGAGGAGTTAGTGTGAGTGAGAAAATAATGTTAACAGGAATTAAGCCGACAGGTTATCCGCATTTAGGAAATTATATTGGTGCGATTAAACCTGCATTACAAATGTCAAAGAATAATGAAGGAAAAGCATTGTACTTTATAGCTGATTATCATGCATTAAATGCTGTTCATGATCCAGAGAAGTTCAGCAGTTATACGAAAGAGGTAGCAGCTACGTGGTTATCGCTTGGACTTGGGGAAGATGTTGTTTTTTATCGGCAAACAGAAGTATCGGAGATTCTAGAATTAGCTTGGATTTTAGCTTGCCTAACTCCGAAAGGTCTTATGAACCGTGCTCATGCGTATAAAGCGAAGGTGGAGCAAAATAAAGAAGCAGGGTTAGAGGTCGATGCGGGAGTGAATATGGGGTTATACACGTACCCGATTTTAATGGCAGCTGACATATTATTATTTCAAGCTACTCATGTACCAGTTGGAAAAGACCAAATTCAGCATATTGAAATTGCGCGTGATATTGCGACGTATTTTAATCATACATTTGGCACGACATTTACACTTCCAGAGTATGTCATACAAGAAGAAGGAGCTATTTTACCTGGTCTTGACGGAAGGAAGATGAGTAAAAGTTACGGAAATGTGATCCCATTATTTGCAGAGCAAGAAAAACTACGAAAGTTAATATTTAAAATCAAAACAGATTCTTCACTTCCAAATGAACCGAAAGAACTAGAAACCTTATTTACAATTTATAAAGAATTTGCGACAGAAGACGAAGTACAGTCATTACGTAAAAAATATGAGACTGGAATCGGATGGGGCGATGTGAAAAAAGAGTTGTTTCGCGTTGTAGATCGTGAGTTAGCTGGACCTCGTGAGAAATACACTATGTATATGAATGAACCGAATTTATTATATGAAGCGTTAGAAAAAGGTGCTGAGCGAGCAAGAAAAATCGCGAAGGTAAATTTAGTAGAAATTAAAAAACGGATTGGATTTGAGAGGGGGCGCTGAGCGTTCCCTCGTTTTTCGATATAAATTATTCTTCATATTGATACGTAGAGCAAGGAGTTCGCACTTCTTTTCCGAACTTATTAGTTGCATATATTAAAAAGTATGCTAATATAGGGTTACTTATTAAACGTGTTTAATAAGTTTAATTAAAGGCACTTATTAAAGATGTTTAATAAGTGCATTCCATATAATAAAAAGGAGAGGATTGTATGAAAACGGAGAAAGAAAAGATGGTGGCAGGAGAAATGTATATTGCGGATGCCGAGGAATTGGTGGCTGATAGGGTGGAGGCAAAACGTTTAACACGCCTTTATAACGAGGCGATGGAGACAGGAGATGAGAGGCGTTTTACGTTATTAAATCAGCTTTTAGGTTCTTCAACTGATGGGAAAGCACAAATTAATCCTGATTTTCGTTGTGATTACGGCTACAATATTCATGTTGGAAAGAGCTTTTTCGCAAATTTCAATTGTGTGATTTTGGACGTTTGTGAAGTTCGAATCGGTGATAATTGTATGTTTGCACCTGGTGTTCACATTTATACTGCTACTCATCCATTACATCCGGTGGAACGAAACTCTGGCAAAGAATATGGAAAACCGGTAAAGATAGGTAACAATGTTTGGGTTGGCGGAGGCGCTATTATTAACCCTGGTATTTCAATTGGAGATAATGTTGTAATTGCTTCAGGGGCAGTTGTGACAAAAGATGTACCTAATAATGTAGTTGTTGGTGGTAACCCAGCTAAAGTTATTAAAACGATAGAAGAGTAAAAGGTGTTTTCATTAGAGTATAAATTATCGTATAGACAATTTGAAAGGTGTTTCATATGAAGAAAGATTTTGCGGAAAATGATACAAAGACGCTACTTGCCTCTCGAAATGCTCTATTCCTCTTATTTGCTTTGCCAGGTGTGGCATTTGCTACATGGATTTCTAGAACAGCAGCTACTCGAGATATTTTAGCAGTGTCAAATGCAGAAATGGGCTGGATTTTGTTCGGATTATCTGTCGGTTCAATAATTGGTTTACTGAGTGCAAGTTATTTTATTGACGGTAAGGGAGCTAGAGACGTTATTATAGGCAGTATGTTTTTTATGATTGTTGGATTGCTTTGTTTAGGTATTACTATTTATTTTGTTTCTAGTATGGGGGCTTTTGGTAGCTTACTAGTATTTGGAGTAGGATATGGATTAGCAGAAGTCGCATTGAATGTAGAAGGTTCTGCCATTGAGCAGAAATTAGGAACAACTCTTCTTCCGAAATTCCATGGCTTTTTTAGTATAGGAACTTTAGTAGGCGCGCTCAGTGGTTCTGCCGCCATCTCGCTTCACATCCCAATTCTGTATCAATTTCTTGCGATTTCGGTCATGTTTGTATTACTTGTATGTATGTTGTATCGTTTTCTTCCGCATGGGACAGGAAAGAAGGAGAAATCGCGAAACAAAAAGCGAGCGAAGCATACTTCTTTACGGATGGAAAAAAAGGTGCTTTTACTTGGTCTTTTTGTGCTTGGAATGGCATTTGCAGAAGGAAGTGCAAATGATTGGTTACCTATTGTGATGGTAGATGGACATGAGCAAAGTGTAGTGACAGGTTCTATTATGTACACTATTTTTGTATTGGCAATGACATTAGCTCGAATGTGCAGTAGTTATTTTCTTGATCGATTCGGTCGTGTCGCGGTTATGCGTGCTACTATTATGATGGCGATTATAGGAATGACAATCGTCATATTTGGGAGTAACTCATATTTTCTAGCAATTGGTGTAGTACTGTGGGGGATTGGTGCCGCGTTAGGTTTCCCGATTGGGCTTTCTGCTGCTGGAGATGACAGTGAAAATGCGACTTCTAATGTTGCTGCAGTTTCTATCATCGGTTTTACAGCGTTTTTAGTCGGACCACCATTTTTAGGAATACTTGGAGAAGCATTCGGAATACGTAATGCTTTGCTAGCTGTTTTATTATTTGTTATCTTGTCTGGAATTGTATCGTCTGTTACGAGAGAGAATGCATCGAGTTAAATACGGAGTGCCGCTAGTAGAAATATATCATCTCTATTGCTTTAGAAAATGATGTATGATATATTGTCAACGCAACTTATTAAAAGGGTTTAATAAGTATGTTGATTAAGGTGGTGAGCGATTTGAGTGAACAATTTGTTACTCAAAAATCGATTAAAGAGACAATCCTTCGCGGTATTCGTACAGTTCTTCTAGAGCGAGGTAGTGCAACGAAAGTTGAGCTTAGTAATACATTAGAAATTAGTTTTCCAACGATAAGTAAATTTATAGAAAAAATGAAACAAGACGGTGAAGTCACTTTAGCTGGTTTAGATGATTCAAGTGGTGGAAGAAGAGCGAAACGATATGAATATAATCCAGAATATATGTTAGGTTTAGCGATATTTTTAGAAAAAAATGAAACAAACTATAAAATTTTCAACTGTTTAGGGGAAGTAAAAGAACAAGGAAGTACTTCAAGTATGTTAATTGATACGGGCGTAAATCTATTATCTAAACATATTGAAGGTCTTATCGCTACATTCCCGAAAATAAGCTCTATATCAATTGGTGTGCCTGGTTCGGTTGATAATGGTCGTATTTTTTATATTCCTGGATATGAAAAGTTCCAAAATTTTAATTTGAAAAGTCATTTGGAGGAACAGTTTTCTATACCAGTAGTAATAGAAAACGATATGAATGCCGCAGTGCTTGGTTATTATAAAAACACTGGAAACTATGATAATTCCTCTCTTGTATATTTGTATTCAGGTCAAAATGGTCCGGGTGCAGGTATTATGATTAATGGAGATGTCGTAAGAGGAAGTACTTTTTTCTCAGGAGAGATATCTTTCGTTCCGCAGTATGATAATAAAAATTTCTTACAAGCTTTGAGAAGCGAAGATTCGAATAATCCAGAGGCATATAATATAGATGCTATTACTCGTTTAATAGCTACATGTATAGCTATTATTAACCCTCATGGATTCATCTTCTGTGATGATGAAGTGAACCAAATTGTAATAGATCAGATTGTAAAAAGTTGTCCGCAGTACATTCCGGCAGAACATATTCCGAAAATAACAGTGAGCAACTGGAAAGAAGATTATTTATATGGGTTAAAAAGCCTTGGACTTGATCTTATGATTACGAGAACAAATAAAGAAAATTAAATGTACTGGCAATGAAGCATCCAATTGCCAGTTGAATAACATAAAAGAAAAGGTGTCGATTATGAAAATTGAACATGTAGCAATTTGGGTGAATGATTTAGAAAGAATGCGTGATTTTTATAAACAGTACTTCGGTGGTGAAGAAAATAGCTTATATCATAATCCGAAAAAGCAGTTTGAATCTTATTTCATAACTTTTGAAGGCGATGCGCGTCTAGAACTTATGAAGCAGGTAGGGATAGACGAGAAAGTACAAACACAAACAATAGGATATGCGCATATTGCTTTTTCAGTAGATAGTAAAGAAAAAGTGAACGAATTAACTAATACATTAAGAGAAGCAGGATACTCAGTGTTAAACGGGCCGCGTACTACAGGGGATGGTTATTATGAAAGTGTAGTAAGTGATCCTGAAGGAAATCAGATTGAGATAACAATCTAACATTATATTTACTAATAATTGATAAAAAATAAAATTTTGTTGTTCCCCCAAATGTGTATGAGAAACCTATTATTTCTGCAGAAAGGGGGACATAACGTTGAGTGAAATCATTTTTATTTTCTGTATATATCCATTGCTTGTTTGTATTGTTTCAATAGCTGGAGCATATAAAGTAGGTACATTTTATGTGATGCCAATAGTAACATTTCTTATTTTTCTTATATTAAATGTTACAGTGCACGATCCAGCATTTTTCTTTTGGGTGGGCATGTATACTATTCTTTCATTTATTGTTTCTTATATAACTATCCTTTTTATAAAGGGATATAAAGTTGTAAAAAGAGAGCGTTAATATCATTTTGGGAAAATAGGGATTTACGGTGAACGATAACAACCTCATTTCACGTTGTAATGACGGGAAATGAGGTTGTTTGATTTCTATTTTTTATTGGAGTGATGAAAATCGCGAAGAATCTTCTCAATGACTGGATGAAGAGTACTAGGTAACTCATCAAGCGGAAAGAAACGTAATTCTTTTGACTCAGTTTTATCACATACAAGCTCCCCATAAAATTCTCGGCAAATATAAACAACGAGTACACCGTGTACTTGATCGCCATTTGGATAGATTTGAAAGAAATCTGGCCCTGAGTATGTACGGAATAGTTCTGGATTTTTAATAATAAGTCCAGTTTCTTCAAACACTTCTCGTTTTAAAGCATCTTCTAACGTTTCGTTATATTCTAAGGCACCGCCAATAATGCCCCAGCAGTTAAAATCTGTACGGAGCTGCAGCAATACTTCATCTTTTTCATTTAATATAATGGCGTGTGATCCTATTAGAATAAGTGGATGATTTCCTACTAGATTTCTCATATCTTCAATATAACCCATGTTTTGACTCCTTGTTTTTAATAGTAATTAGGAAGTTCTTTTAACATTCTTTCTGTTTTACGTGCTGTAAAGGCTAAGTTATGGTCATCTTTCGTTCTAAAAAATAATGTGCGTAAAAAGGTTTTAATATTAGCACATAAAATACAATACTCATTAAGCGAAAGGCGTTTTCTAATTTGAGGAAGCCTTTTTATTTTTTTTTGAATAATAGAAATTAACTCGTTTTGAGGAAAATCATGATACAGCATTGCTAGTAATGGAGTAACGATGCGCTCATCTTCGTTATTATGAAAAAGGTCAGATGGAATAAAGATTTTATTTAATAAACAATGAATTAATTCTTCGTACCATTCAAAAGTGGTATACGTATTATGAACAATTTCAGTAAAAGCATCAGATACGTGAGCAAGACAATGAGCCCATCCTTTATTTTCGATATAGCCCCGAAAATCTGTTTCTAAGTTTGTGTAAGTAATGAGTTTATTTTTTATTTCTTCGATATCCTCCTCTGTACAAAAGTAGTGCGAATTAGCGAATTGGAGTATTAACGCAATTAACGAAACAGTGTAAGAACGTGTGAAAACCCCATCTGTATGTGGGGAGTAAATGTCACAATATAAATACTCATCACTTAAACAAGTTTGCAATAGTAATTTCAGTTGATCATCCATAAGGAATTCATGATGAATGAAATGCGCAAAACATTTATATATAAGTTGGTAACGAACGTAGCTATCAGTCGTTCCGATATACTGAAGCATGTTCAAAGTTAACTCATTTACGTCTATATGTTGCAGTTGCGTGTAGTCATTTTGTTGTATAAGCTCTAACTGTTGTTGCAATGCTGTAATATCCACTGGAGAACCTCCTCCGCACTTTAAAGATGCGATCTTTTCTAGTATTCTATATATTCAAGGACAATCCTGCTCATGCAAGGAGAACGATTAGAAATTCGAGTATGATATAGATGAGGGAAGAATATGACGACGATAGAACAGTTAGAAAAACATTTTAAAATAAGAAGAAGTGCTTCTTCTATTATGATAAAAGAAAATAATGCAGAGATTTTTACAGAAGAGCAATTAGAGGAAATGATGCAATATTGCGTTGCTGAAGCTAAAAAAGATGGATTAGAAAAACTACATTTTGAAATCTCTTCAAAAAGTCCAAATTATGATGTGTATAAAAAATGTTTTGAAACGTATTCATTTGAATATGTTACGGAAAACATGATTGTATTTAAAGATATATACGAAGTAGAAGATGTAGAAAGTGAAATTGATTTTAAGCTTATTGAAGAAGTAGGAGAGGATACTTTTTATTCTTTTTGGAACGAAATGACGGAAGAACAAGTCGACTATAATCAATTTGTACATATGATGGAACAAGAAATTGGTGAGCAATGGAAAGAACATTGTTTAACAGCAGTTGCAAGCGAAGAGCCAATAGGAATTGTAATCCCGCATATTGAGAAAGGTACGTTAGAAGAAGGGAAACTTATGTATTTCGTAATGGCTCCAAATATGCGAAATAAAGGGTACGAAGCAACATTCTTTACAGGTGCAATGTTTGTCTTAAAGGAAATAGGTGCATCTTATTATATTGGCGAGACAAATGTACAAAATGAGTGGATGAAGGATGTTTTTGAAAAGAATGGATGTCAGTTGCTGAGTTGTACTGAGCGATATGTGAGGGAGTTTTAAAGGATGAATGATGTACTCTCTCGAACTCATTTAGCGGGAGGGGTATATATGTTAAAACAATCCATACATTCATTCGTTTTACTGTATCCAAATGTGTTGTTAGAAGGATGGGAAATTGAAAAAGTTTCAGAACGTTTTGAAGGTGAAAAGTGGGAAACTGTTTGGTTTCAGATTGATACTCCAACCGGAATGTTTCGGGTAAAAGAGTTTTTTCTCGATATAATGGAGCCAGTATTCCCTGATAGTTGTATTTCTCAGGCGAAAGGATATTGCTTTCAATATAAAGGGCTTGTGTATTGGAAAGGTATAAATTACAAGGGGAAAGAAAGTTATGTTACATCTAAATGGAAAACACAAATTGAAATTTCTATTGATCGTGGATATATAAACAAAGATGAAATGGAAAGATTTCTATTCGGGTTGCAACCAGTAAATATGGAGTTTGCGAAAACGATATTACATACACCATTTCACCTATTGAGCTTTCAAGCAAAAAGAGATGGAATTGGTGAGATAGGAAGATGTCGAGGGTGGAGTGCTCCAAATGATGTATCATATTCGAACTTGCCAATTCATGGAAAGGTAAGTTGGAAGCTCGAATCGGTCGGATTAGGGAATGATGAAACGCAGTATGTATACTGGGACGAAAGTAATAAACTATATGCACTTTGGGTTTGTAGACATAAAAACAAATCGTGTTATCCTGTTTCTTCATGGACAAAGAACTATGGTGTTAAACAGATTATAAATGGATTAGATTTTTATTCGCATAGAGAGCGGGGAACAGTTGTATATCAGGATTTAGGTAGGGAACAAATCGCATACGTATTTCGAGGGAATCCGTGTACAAATTTTGAACAAGTAAAAGAACTTTTCGCCTGTTTGTAAGATAAAAAGAAAAATGAGAACGACAAAATAGATATTCCTATAATACAATAGAGTAAGATTCAATTATACGAGAAAGCGTTGGTGAAAGAATGGAGCAGCAAAGAAATTGGCTACAAGCAACTGTAGAAAGAAATGAAGATAATACGTTACAAATAAAGTGGGAAAATAATATAGAAGAAGTTCGCATTTACTGGAGTACTTCGCCAGATCATATTGAAGAAAATGGAGAATTACTTACAACTGTAAATGGAGAATTATCATATACAATTGAAAACCCGAGTGAAAATGAACGTCCATATTTTAAATTAGTAGGAAGTAATGGACAAGCAGTAACAGTAGCTGAGCGTAGACTGCCATTACAAGGCGCGTTTAACTTCCGTGATATGGGAGGGTATGAAACGACAGAAGGCCGTAAAGTAAAATGGGGTAAATTATATCGTTCTGAAGAATTAGCAGGGCTAACTGAATGGGATATTGCCTATTTACAAAAGTCTGGCTTAAAGTTAATTTGCGATTACCGTACAGACTTTGAAGTGAAGCATAAGCCGAATCCAGAAATTACGGGTGCTCGTCAAGTGTGCTTACCAGTTATGCAAGACTTAGCGAAAGATCTAAATATAAATGAATTTTTCCAAGTTGGTGACCTTTCTATGTTAGGAAAACCAGGTGAGTATCTTGTGAAAATGAATCAAGATTTCGTAAGTGGTAACGAGGCATTCGTGAGCTTCTTAAACTTAGCGCAAAACCCGGAAAACTTACCATTAGTAAACCACTGCACAGCTGGAAAAGATCGTACTGGATTTGGTTCAGCATTATTACTACTTTTACTAGGTGTACCAGAAAAAACAGTAATGGAAGACTACTTACTAAGTAACGGATTCCGTGAAAAGCTAAATGAAAAAATGATGGCCTTTTTAGGTGCGAAATTACAAAACGATGAGAGCAGAGCGATATTAGGTGCAATGTTTGAAGCACGTGCTGAATACTTGCAAGCTGCGATTGGTGAAATTCAAAAGCAATACGGATCAGTTGAAGCATACGCTGAAAGGGCTCTTGGCTTTACGAAAGAGTCGTTAGAGGAAATGAAAGAGTTATTACTAGAAGACTAATAAGTAAAAGGAGGCTGAGCGGATTAGCCTCCTTTTACTATTGTTGCTATAATTTTGTTAATGAGGATGTTGTGCACCGAGGAGAAAATGGATGAAAAGAACTTAAGAATCGGGGGATAAAATGATTTATACACGTGTAAAAGCAGAGGGGTTAAGAGAAAAGCTGGCAACAATACTAAGTCAAGAGTATAAGGAACTAGCTATTCAAGATTTAAAGGTGATTGGAACGGGAGTGCAAAATATTGTTTTTCAAGGAGATTCAGAAAAGGGGTCTTTAGTATTTCGAGTACCGTGGGAAAGAGAAGTGGAAAATATAAATGAAGACTTATTTAACAGTCGGATTTCGTTGCAAAAGGAAGCGGAGCTGTCTAAGTATTGTCATTCAAAAGGTATTCCAGTACCAAGGATACACGGATTGCATCTTTCAACCGAACTTGATTTTTTAATTTCGGATTGTGTGTATGCTGATCATATGCCAATTTCGCATGCAAAATAGGGGAGTTAGTGAGCAAGCTTCATAGTATGCCAATTGATGGTTTGTATTACAAATAAAATATTAGAGAGCCCATTAGTAAGTATATAGCAGAACGAATTGTGAAACGGATAGAAGGGTTTAATACAATCACGAACTGTAAAATTAATCTTCCGGATACAAAAACAATTGAATATATTCTTAGTACAGCAGATTATGTAAAATGTTTATTACATATGGACATTCGACCAGCCAATTTAATCGGGTATAATGGAGAAGTTAAAGCAATAGTTGATTGGGATAACGCTTTAATTGGTCATCCATTACTGGAGCTTATGAGAATAGCTGAAACAAATGAGGTTAGTTGGGATGAATTTAAAGATGGATATAAGAATGATAGTATCTTTAATGTTACTCCTCATATTGTTAGTTTATTTTATAGACTAGATACAGCAGTCATGCTAGCAAACTTATTTATAGCACATTTGAAAATAAAAGATAAAGGTGTATTCTATAAAGAGCGGGTTAAAGCGCTTCATCACGAAATATATAAAAATTTATAAGCAATGAGAACGAAGCTTTTAAAATAGGAATTGAGGAGAACATCATGAAATACAAAGTTATATTATTCGACGTAGATGATACATTATTAGATTTCCCTGAAACGGAAAGACACGCATTACATAATGCGTTTGTACAGTTTGGCATGCCTACAGGGTATAATGATCATCTTGCAAGTTATAAAGAGATTAGTAATGGATTATGGAGAGATTTAGAAAATAAAATGATTACGCTAAGTGAATTAGCCGTAGAGCGATTTAGACAATTATTTGCACTTCATAATATAGACGTAGATGCGCAGCAATTTAGTGATGTATACCTTGAAAATTTAGGGAAGGAAGTACATCTTATAGAAGGCGCAGTACAATTATGTGAAAATCTACAAGATTGCAAGTTAGGTATTATTACGAATGGATATACGAAGGTGCAACAATCAAGAATCGGAAATTCGCCTTTATGTAATTTCTTTGATCATATTATTATTTCTGAAGAAGTTGGTCATCAAAAACCAGCACGTGAGATTTTTGATTATGCGTTTGAAAAGTTTGGGATTACAGATAAATCAAGCGTACTCATGGTTGGAGATTCGTTAACTTCTGATATGAAAGGCGGAGAAGATTACGGCATTGATACGTGTTGGTATAATCCAAGTTTGAAAGAGAATAAGACGAGTGTTAATCCGACTTATGAAGTGGAGGGTCTTCTACAAATTTTAGAAATTGTAGAAGTGGCTGAAGAAAAGGTAGCTTCATTTTAATTGTGCTGATATTTGTCGAAAAATCGATATATTGAAAAAATCGTTGATATATTGTAAGTTGCGATAGATATATTTGAAAAATCGCTCATATAAATTCATATACTAAGATATAGAACAAAAAAATAGAGCTACTATACAAGGTCATTCACGTGTTATAATGCGTGAATTAAATATGCGTATATAAATAGTTTCCTAGCGTGATGCGATGTCATGTATGATTAGTGTAACAACTAGAGGTGAATAAAGGATGTTAACGTTTTTATTTGAGTTAGACAAGAATCTCCCGCAGAAGGATGAGCCACGGTATGTTGCTTATACAAATGGTTTTATCGAAGGGGATTTAACAATTTGTATGGGTGACAGAGTATTTTTTCAAAAATCATGTATGAAGGTTGCAGAGCTGGGCATTTATTTAGGTCAGTGGATGGAACAAGTTCAACACGGGCAAAACGTGCCTATGAAATATGAAACGGCTGACCGTGAAGAGGTAATTCTTGGTTTCTTCTATGAAGAGGATCATAATCAATGGAATGTTTTTTCCAGCTGGCAAGAATTTGAACTTCAAGAGCGTATAGCTACTACAACATTAATAGAGAGTGTTCAACGCTATTTGTATGAGCTAAATAAAGAACTGCGCATGATAGAATATCCTGTGACGTTTGATCAGTACTTAAGAGGAGAGCGAATGATGCAGCTCTCTTACAAACGACCGTGTGATAGCAAAGCAGATACGACGCCGGTAGAGGTTTATAATGGAAGCGAGCAAGTAGGCGTAGTAAGGGGCTATTATAAAAATACGCTGATGAGAGTGCTGGATTTTATTCCGAAAATTGGTAGTAATATCATTTATGAAATAAAGGATATTAAGAACAATATTCGCGTCATTGCAAAGGATGTAAGTAGGCAGCGCCAAAGAAAGATTTTAGTAACGTACATCGATAATAATGATGCAGAGCATGAAATACTTGTATGTGACGGAAAGTTATTGGATGCAAATTTTATATTTACCTTTACATATAAGGCAGAAGAATATGTTGTTCATAAAACTTCATTTGGAATGGGAAAATTATTACGAAAAGGCTATTTAATCGCAGATTGGAATATTCGTCTTGAGGAAGATATGTATTACATCGAGATGAATGCATATGATGGAGATTACATGGAGGATCAATACTTACTATTAGGCGTATTTCATGCGGTTTTATATGGATAATCTATGAGAAATACCGTCATTCTTCTTGGAAAGAATGACGGTATTTTTTATTTATCCTCAAAAATAAAAATCTCATCAATCGTACTATGAAGTGCCTTCGCTATATCGTGAGCGAGTTGCAATGAAGGATTATACTTACCTTTTTCAAGGTGGCTAATTGTTTCACGGCGTACACCAACTTGCTTCGCTAAATCTTCTTGTGTCATGTTCAATTTGGCACGGTATTCTTTTATTCTCGTTACGAACGCCATGGTGCATCTTCCATTTCATCAATTGGTTTATCGAAAAAGAACATAGAAAAACCGAATGTAAGAATGAGTGTGCCGAAAATAAGAGCGATATCAATCTCTTGTAGCGTAGAGTTTGGAAATAACATTTCAATAAATATAATGATAGCAGTAGTTAGTAATGTAACGATAAATGCATTGCGGCACGATTTATTGACAATTTGTTCAAACAGTTCATCGTGTTGAACTGTTCTATACGATGTGAAAAAGGAGAAGAAACAGAACATAGTAAACAATCCTTTTTCATAAAAAAAACCGAGGAAACCGAAGAAACCGAGAAACCCTAAATATTTTATCCAAGTTGTTTTCATGATAGTTCCTCCTTATAGTGTTAGAAATAAATCACGTTATGTTATAAATATATCACATATGGATAGGAATGGTAATAATAGTTTTCCAGTTTTCTTCATAATAATAGTAAAAAGAGGAAATATGCTGCGAAATAAAGAGGATAATATTGTAAAATGGTTGTAAGGAGGGGGAGGAAGAAATGCTAACTTGGATCATGATCGTTGTATTACTTGTAGTGATTACTGTCATTGCGACGGTTTTAATTGGGCGGAATGGTGATGCAAATTATAGCAAAGCGACAAAGGGGAATATTAAACGCTTAACAATGATTTATATTATACTAGCTGTCATTTTAGTTGTTGGATTAGGGGTGTATATTTATTTTAAAGGTTAAATATACTGAAAAATGTAAAAATCTTAAAATAGAACTATGCTATAATATCAATATAGTTATTTGGTAATTAAGGAAAGGATTGGATGGAATGATTGAAATTACGAATGTGTCAAAAAGTTATAATGGGTCTACCTATGCAGTAAAAGACTTAAGTTTATCTGTACCTAGCGGCGAAATCTTTGGATTTTTAGGACCAAATGGTGCGGGTAAATCAACGACAATTAAGATGATTACTGGTATTCACGGGGTGGACAAAGGGACTATTACGATTAATGGAAAAAATATTATGGAAGAGCCGATGGAAGCGAAGAAGACGTTTGGTTATGTACCAGATAGTCCAGATATGTTTTTACGATTAAAAGGAATTGAATATTTAAACTTTATGGCCGATATGTATGAAGTGCCAAAAGAAGTACGACAAGAACGAATAGAGTCTTTAGCGAAGAAGTTTGATCTTTATAATGCTTTATCTGATCAAATTCAAAGTTATTCGCACGGTATGAGACAAAAAATCGTTATTATTGGTGTGCTCGTACATGAGCCAGATGTATGGATTTTAGATGAACCATTAACTGGGCTTGATCCGAAATCTGCATATATTTTAAAAGAAATGATGAGAGAGCATGCGGATAAAGGAAAGATTGTATTTTTCTCTACACACGTATTAGAAGTAGCGGAAAAAATATGTGACCGGGTTGCTATTATTAATAAGGGGAATTTGCAGTTTAAAGGAAATTTAGATGAAATGAGAGATCATTTTAAATCCAATGAATCACTTGAAAAAATGTTCTTGGAGATGACGGGCAATGAGTAAAATTTGGACGTTAACGAAGGTACTATTAAAGTTAAATTACGCAGATTTTATAGCAGATAAGAAGAAGCGATGGGCGTATTTATTTTCATTTGCAGCTATTTTATTTGTTGGATTTTTAATATTTGGTTCGATGACGCACGGAATGTATGAAGGTCTGAAACAATTAGGGAAAGGGCCGGGAATGATTATTGCAATGGGACTTGCGATTGCGAGTATATGGGTATTTTTAATGAGTATAACGAACATTTTAACTGTATTTTACTACAGCAATGATATTGAAATGTTACTGCCGTTACCATTAAAACCAGCGCAAATTATTTCGGCAAAATTTTTAACGGTATTAATTACACAATACGTAATGAGTTCATTCATTTTATTACCAATCTTCATTACGTACGGTTTAAAAAGTGGCGCATTTATTACATATTACATATATATGATTTTTATTTACTTACTCTTCCCAATCGTGCCGTTAGTATTAGCTTCGTTACTGATGACAATTATTATGAGGTATACAAATATAGCGAAAAATAAAGATCGAGGAAATATATTTATTGGAATCGTAAGTATATTATTTATTGTAGGAATTAACGTATTTATGCAGTGGAGAAATAAAAGTGCGTTTTCTGGAGATGGGGCTGCGGAATACCTTGTAAATAATCAATCTTCTCTTTTAGTACAAATGACAAATTATTTTCCAACTACATATTTTGGAGCAGTGGCATTAGTAGAAAATGCAAATTGGAAGGGACCTTTATATGTAATAATCTTTGCAGTTATTTCATTTGTCTTCTTTGTGTTGTTTTATTACATAGCAGAGCGTACATATTTAAAAGGGGTTATTGGACTTTCAACGAGTACAGCAAAGAAACAAGTTATTTCGGCGGAAGGTTTACAGAAATCAACAGTACAAAGTTCGCATTTAAAAGCGTATGTGAAAAAAGAATTTAAAACGTTATTCCGTACACCACAATTTTTCTTGAATTGCATTGTACAAACTTTCGTTATGCCAATTATGTTGTTCTTTATTTTATTTGTGCAAGATGGAAATTTAAAGTTTATTACAGAGTATATTAACAATCCAGAGACAACGGGATTTGCAATTGGTGTTGGCCTTTGTGCATCGTTATTTTTAATGGGTAGTAACGTCATTGCAACAACGTCATTTTCGCGAGATGGAAGCTCTTGGTTTGTGAATCGTTATTTACCAGTAAAGGCTTCGGATATCTTTTTTGCGAAAGCAATCACTGCTTGGTTAATTAATGTAATCATTTTAGCAGTATTCGGTATTACGATGGCAGTTGTAGCTGGGATTTCTCCAGTTTTTATGATACTGTGGTTTTTACTAAGTGCGAACGGGTTGTTATTAATTAATTTAATCGGAACACGCTGGGACGCGCAAACTGCAGATATTCATTGGGATACAGAACAGAAATTATTTAAAAGTCGATATACAACTTTATGGAATTTTTTAGCTAATATTTTAATAGCTTTAATTATTGTGGGTGGAGTAAGTGTATTATACTTCTTCCTTCAAGTAGGACTTTGGGTTATGTTTATCGTTTTATTTATAATGTTTACGATTGTAAACTATATCTTTATTAAAATGTTAAAATTAGGTGCTGAACGTATACTGTCAAATATTCAATAAGAAGATAGATCCTCTGTATTCATGCAGGGGATCTACGTATAGATGGAGGAGAAAAAGGTGAAGAGAATAGCAATTGTAACAGGGGCAACTCGTCTGAATGGAATTGGTGCAGCTGTATGCAAGGTGCTTGCTCAAAAGGGGATAGACATTTTTTTCACGTACTGGCCAAAGTATGATAAAGCGATGCCATGGGGAATGAGTGATCAAGAACCCTTTTTGCTGAAAAAGGAGATTGAAAGTTACGGTGTTCGATGTGAAATGGCAGAAATCAATTTATCGCAGTCTTATTCGCCAACTCGTTTGTTTTATATGGTATCAGAACGGTTAGGTGATCCATCTATTCTAATTAATAATGCAGTGTATTCTACTCATACGAGAATTGAGGAATTAGATGTAGAGCAGTTGGATAAACATTATACAGTTAATGTTCGGGCTACTATGTTATTAAGTTCATTGTTTATAAAACATTATTCACTTAAAACGAGCGGGAGTATTATTAATCTTACTTCAGGACAGTCAGTAGGTCCAATGCCAGATGAACTAGCATATGCAGCAACGAAAGGGGCAATTGAAGCATTTACAAAGTCAGTGGCACCAGTAGCGATGGAGAAGGGGATTACAGTGAATGCTGTAGATCCAGGACCGACGAATACAGGATGGATTACAGAGGAGCTGAAGCATCATTTAGTATGGAAGTTCCCGCAAGGTAAAGTAGGAGAACCGGTGGATGCTGCGCGCTTAATTTCTTTTTTAGTAAGTGAAGAAGCGAAATGGGTTACTGGGCAAGTCATTCACTCGAATGGTGGTTATTCATAAAAATATTATGTTAACAAATGTTGAGAAACAAAAAAAGAAAGAAAATTTTTTTTGTATAAATAAAATGTCAAGAAAGATAAAAATTTGATAGAAGAGTATATCGTCATATGAAGATAGTAATTCTTAATGTGACAATATACTCTTTTTCTTTTACTTGCGAGCAGAAAAATGAAGTAGAAGAAACTCGAATATTAAAATAAGTTTATCAGTTTTTGTACGTATTATTATGAAGATTACTGTCGGAAAGAAGATAATTCGTATGAAAAGGGATTTTTTAAGGGGAAATCGAATCGTAAAGGGGAGGATAAATTATGTAAAACATAGGGGGATTTATATGAAAATGAAAAAGGTCGCTATCGCATCGATAACAATTGGTACAATGCTTACTATGGCAGCTTGTAGTCCTTCAGCAGATAAAGAAACGGAAAAGAAAGAGCAAGTAACTGCGCAAAAGGATGGAGAAGCAAAAACGACAAGTGCAGATGAAGCGTCAAAAACAACGAAAGATACTGAAAAAGAAACAAATACTTCTTCAAATGAAAAAACAGATAAGGATGCAAAAAATACGAAAGAATCATCAGGAACAGAAAGTAACGGTAAAACGTCAACTCAAAATGAGAATGGAAAAACAAAAGAAAAAGAAACGACAGGAAAAACGAATGATCAAACGACTAGCGGGAAAACAACAGATCAAAGCACAAGTACTAGCACAAACAATAACGGAAAGACAACGAAAGATCCGAAGAAAAGTGTTGCTGTGAAAACGAATGTTAAAGAAGTTGTAGCATTAATTGATAGCTTGGACAAGCAGTTAGCTGCTAATCCGAAATTGGAAACAGTGAATAAGCTTGGCAAACAAATTAATGAAAAGTGGGATGTGATTGAAAAAGAGCTAGAGGCATCACATCCGACGGATTCTAAAACAATCGGTCAAAGTATGTATCCGTTAATTGTAGGAGCGGAGAAAGAAAAAATCGATATTAATAAAATGAAATCTTTAACGACGAAAACGAAAAAAGATTTAAATCAGTTATTGACGAAACTTTCGTAGTTTCAAAAGCCTACTCGTGTGAGTAGGCCTTTTTTGGTTGTTATACTGTGCATAGTATAACTTATTTATTTTCATTTTCAATTACGATACGAAAAGAACTGAATGCTTGTTGACTGACATAATCTTCTTCGCTAACTTTATAAGGAAATGGAAAAGCGACGAGTTGAAAATTACTTTCCTGATCCACTGAAGGCAATATGAAATTAAAGATTTGCCTCGTTTCAGGTGCAACCTTAGTATAAACGACTTTTCTATTGTTAAATATTTCAACTTGTTTCCAATCTTTAAAAGCCACGATTGCGTAAGTCATTTCATCTTTTGTTTCATTGCCGTTTGATAAGGTTAATTGCTTGCCTTCCTTTTCAAAGAAGACAGTTTGTAAGTTCTCTTCACGGTTTGTAACAAATAATGGTTCGTAAAGACCATCTTTTAAAATAGCATCTGGATCTATAAGGGAGAGTTTTATTTTTTCTCTTTCTTTCTGAAGAGGATGCATTGAGTATCGCATACTTAGAATATCTTCTAAAATGGCTGCTTTATTTAAGTTATTATCTTTTAATTTGTATTCAGGTTTTTTAATTATTAAAAAGGTTAATTCACTTGCATTAGGAGAAGTGTGTAAAGAGATTTTCGTAGTCATTGAACTGTTTGGCTTCATATCAAAAAAATAGTGTGATATTTCATTAGTAGTATCTTCTATTTTAAAAGGTTTTTGTTCGTAATCTTCTAGAACAATTAATCCATATTTTCGGTTTTCGTTAATAGTATGTACGAATGATAATGATACATTAATTTTATTATCCTCACTAGTAATTGTGCTACCGTTGTTAATATGTTGGCCTTGATTATCCTTCAATCCGTAAGAAATAGTATTGGTTTGTTGCTCTCTCTTATTTTCTTTAGAAGGTGGATGAGGTTGTATGATTGAAGTATTGAACAAAATATAAATTGTAAGTAATGAAATGAGTAAAACACCGATAATAATATATATTTGTTTCATAAATAGCACCTCAATATATGTAAAGTATTAGAGAAAAAAGATATGCAAGATGCATATCTTTTTTCTCTTTCTTACCAGAAGGCTTTTGTTTCGTGATTCACATCATTATAACCACTTAATTTATAGGTATGATTACCGATAGCGTAATCATCTCCATAATAAACGCTTGTGTTGGTCGCTGTAGCACTGACAAAGGATGATTTTTTTGCACTATTACTTTTCGTATTTACTAATGAGCCATCGCCATTGAAAGTTCTTGCTTTTGCATAAACATAGTCTTCGGTCGTAGTTGATTTCGATTTAGCAACTGCATATGGGTTATCAAAAAAGGGAGTATATACGCTAATGTTAGAGTCATTCTTAGGTGCAGCTGCAACAGTCAAACTAGGAACACTAGATGTTTTTGTTGATTGAATTGTATCAAAGTCAACTAAAACCGGCTGCTTGTCTACAGTATCGACCTCTGAAGCACTTGCGTTATTAGTAAAACCAAAACCTAAAACCGCTAACCCTAAAGTTGTCACCGATAAAGATTTTTTCAAATTCACTAATTTTCCCACCTTTTTTAAATTTTTGAGTTCGAACTCAATTCATACAATATATGAAAATTTCGAAACTCTCAATGGTTTATCCCATACTTAACTTTTCTTTTACTTTCGATTCAACATGTCTTCATTTGCAAAAAAGCGAATATATCTTCTAATGCTTAGCCAGCAAGGGATACAGGTTTAACTTTATGAAATTCGTGTAAATTTAAATCTATTCATGTCATTATCTCTGTTATTTTTAAGTTCATATGGGAAACTTATTAAAAAAAGGATGGTGACAAAAATGACAATCGATCGAATTTGTACAATTGGACCCGCAAGTAATAATAAAGAAACGTTAGCACAGTTAATAAAGAATGGTATGAAAATTGTTCGACTGAATTTATCGCATGGCACGCATGAAAGTCATAAAGACATCATTCGTTTAGTGAAATCATTAGATGACTCTATTAAATTTTTGGGTGATGTACAAGGACCTAAAATAAGATTAGGTGAAGTGAAGGGAGAGCAAATTACACTTCAGGCAGGAGATTCTTTTATTTTACATACAAAACCAGTTACAGGGAGTAATACAGAAGCAAGTGTTGATTATGAAGGAATTGCGAATGATGTGAAAATAGACAGTAGAATTTTGATTAATGATGGAGAAGTTGAATTAATTGTTGAAAAGATAAGTACGGACAAAATAGAAACAAAGGTTAAAACAGGTGGCAATATCTCATCTCATAAAGGAGTTAATTTACCAGGTGCGGTTGTTCGTTTACCAGCTATTACAGAGAAAGATAAAAAAGATATTCAGTTTCTTTTAGAAGAGAATGTTGATTTTATCGCATGTTCTTTCGTAAGAAAACCTAGTCATATAAAAGAAATACGAGATTTTATACAACAGTATAAAGAAACTTCACCTAATGTAATTGCAAAAATAGAAACGATGGAAGCAATCGAGAATTTTCAAGATATATGTAAAGAAGCAGATGGAATTATGATTGCAAGGGGCGATTTAGGAGTAGAGTTACCTTATCAATGCATTCCGCTTTTACAGAAAATGATGATTCAGGAATGTAATCGAACGAATACATATGTCATTACAGCAACACAAATGCTTCAATCTATGGTAGATCATTCTATTCCAACAAGAGCAGAGGTGACTGATGTGTTTCAAGCTGTACTGGACGGGACGAATGCAGTTATGCTTTCAGCTGAAAGTGCATCAGGAGAACATCCAATCGAAAGTGTGAGAACATTACGTCTCGTTTCAGAATTTGCGGAGCATGTTAAAAAAGATGGACCTTTTGCGATGAAAGATGTACTGGAGTTACTGCATAAATCACTGAATGAGTGATGAATAAAAAAAAGAGGGTGGATATGCATCCCCCTCGTGTTTACTCTTGTTCTTGTTCATCTAAAATCTTATCAAAAGCAGCAGATACTTTATCAAACTCTTCATCATTTTCAATGTATGAAAACTCATTATCTTCTTCTACTTTTAAAAAGAAAATATCAATGTCTTCCTCAGTTTCTGTTTGGATATCTTCAACAAAGGCAACTGCAATATACTCTGCACCTTCGACATCCATCGCTCCAAGTACTTCTACTTCTTGCTCTTCGTTATTCTCATCACTAAGAGTAAACACTTCGCCAACTTCAATATCAGACATATTCATTCTCCTCCTGTTCGACTCTAAAAATAGAGCACTCAAACTGTATACATACTAACATATCTTTCCATGAAAAACCAAATTCATACGTAAGAAAACAACTGATTCTTTTTTAGTATGAGTATACAGCTATTAGGAGCATTATTTGTCTGTGCTATATTACTTAATCCATTCAACAATTGTATCCATAGTCTGTCTTGTTTTGTCACGCTTTGGCTCTTCTTTACGGTAACCAAAGGCAACCATAACTGATACTTCAAGATTATCGCCTTGTATAATGCCTTCTTGACGAAGTAAAGAATCTACTTCCTCTTTATCAAACCCTTCTATTGGACAAGAATCAATACCGATTTGAGCTGCGCTCGTCATCATATTACCTAAAGCGATATAAGTTTGTTTAGATGCCCAATCAAATACAGCACGATCGGATTGTAATAAGTTAAAATCTGATTCCTGGAACTTTTTGAAGAATTCATATCTAATTTTTTGAGTGTCTTCAGGCAATCCAATAATATCGTTCATCATATATTTAATATACTCTGCATCATAGTGCATATCTTTAATGTTTCTTGAAAGAACAATAACAAAATGACTAGCTGTTGCAAGTTGCCCACCAGCGCCCCATGAATACGGTTGTAGTTTTTCTCTTAATTCTTTATTTTGTACGACAATAAATTTCCAAGGCTCATATCCAAAAGAAGAAGGAGATAATCTGCCTGTTTCTAAAATGAATTTGAAATCCTCTTCTGAAATTTTGTGCATAGGATCGAATTCTTTACATGCATGTCTGAAATGAAAAGCCTCCATAATTTTTTCTTTTGTAATTTGATTTATATTTGTCATAAAAGTTCCTCTTTTCATGAATTTATTTTTGTAAGTAAATTATATTTTTAAAGTAACATAGATACAAGTACGCACATTTATGTGGTATAGTATCAAAAAAGATACTAATGTTAAGGGAAGGGATTTATTATGGATTGTCCAAACGAAAATAATATAAATTACCCATTTTTAAATAAATATTCTTGTCCAGTTGAAGCTATGGTTGAGGTGATTGGAGGGAAATGGAAAGGGGTAATTTTGTATCATTTATTAGATGGTACAAAGCGGTTTAATGAATTAAAAAGATTAAAACCAAATATCACACAAAGAATGTTAACACTGCAGCTGAGAGAACTTGAAGCAGATGGCATCATACATCGCGAAGTATACCGTGAAGTGCCGCCAAAAGTAGAATATTCATTAACTGAGCTTGGTGAATCACTACGTCCAGTGATTCTATTAATGATGGAATGGGCAACTCATAATATGGAGAAGGTTTTGGAGAGTAGGAATACGAAAGATAATAATTAAGAGTTGAAATTGGTATAGACGAGATATGTGAAATAGTTGTAGAAATAAAAGGTGTTTCCATACGTGAAAACACCTTTTATTTCTATATTTTTACTTTTTAACTTCAACTGCTGAAGTTGGAAAGTTATTTAAGTTTGCAATTTGACCATACCAATCAGCATGTTTAAAAACAACACCTTTTCCATATCCTTCAGTTGAAGTACGTTCCCATAGCGTTGTTGAATAGCTAGCAGTAGGGGATGCTGTACGTACAGAAACAATTTGATTTTGCCAACTAGCAGACAAGTTTTTATAACCGCTACTTACAGAAAAATACTCGCTACCTTGATTTGTGCGTTTATAGAAGTCTGTACTACCAGGTCCGCTTCCTCCAACACCAAGGGGAGTGATTGAATTATTCAACCTTTGTTTATCTTTTTCAATAAAAGACTCTAAACTTTCTTTGCTCGAAAATCCATAAGATAACCAGTCTCCATTTTGATTTTGTTTCGGTAGAACTAACGTTATTTTTACGTCTTCCTTTAATGGAGCACTCAATTTGTTAAACGAATCAACAGTTTTTTCATCTACAGTTACATATTCGAAAGAGGAAATCGTATAATCTTTTTCGGTACTAGCTGATACTAATCCCACTCCTCCAGTTAACGACGAAACAGTTAATAATGCACCTGCTACCAACTTTTTCAGCATGGATTCATCTCCTTAAAACTTAGATTTTTTACATAACTAAAATGTATGTTAATTTGAATGTATTATAAATATTTAGAAAATTGTAAAATTAAACAGAATATTCTTTTATTAGTCTTGAGTAAGGAAAGTAATTAAAAATGAAAAAAGGTTTACTTAAAAAGTAAATCCTTTTTGCCGACCTATCTCAAAACTCTATGGATTAAAGTTTCATTTTATCCATCTATGAATCATACACTTCTTTTGCATTCATAGAAACAGCATCTAATAAAAGAAAAATGGCTGCTATAATATGTAGAAGGATTTCTATATAAGGAAAGAAGGCAACTAGAGTAACGATAATACCTATATAATGAGCGTACGTATTCATCCCTGCTTTTTTAGCTAATAAAATAGTAGTGATATGTAAAGCAATCAATAGTAGTAAAGGTAATCCATCTAGGTTAACAAGACTTGGAAATAAATAATAACAAGGAAGTAATAAAAGATGAGAGATCCCTGTAGTCCACTTTAGTGCTTGGATGTAGGTTTTCAAAGTTAATCCTCCTAATATAATTTACATCTATATATTACCAAAAATAATAGGTAATTGGATATTGTGTATTTGTAGTTTTGAGTGGATTATAATTATTTTATGTAAACTAATTATTGGTATCTATAAAATAAAAAAACCACCCAAACGAGGGTGGTTCGTATTATAAATAATTACTTAAAGAAGAAAGCGAAACCTTCACCTCACTACCTTCCTTCATATTCCGCAGCATAGCTGTTTCTGTACTAAGTTCTTCTTCCCCAATAATAAGCACATAAGGGATATTCTCTTTATTGGCATAATTAAGGGCACGTTTTAATTTGCGTCCTGCTAGTTCAAGTTCGACTTTTAAGGAAGTGGTAGAACGTAATTGCTGGGCAAGTTGTAAGCATTGTAATTCTGTCCCAAGCGGGATGATAAATACATCCGCTGTAGATGATATCGTTTCTTTCTGTGATAGTGCTGTATAAATAACGTCTAAACCGAATGAAATACCGACTGTTGGATAGTTCACATTATCACCACGGAATGCTCCGATAATGTTATCGTAACGGCCGCCACTACCTATGCTAGATGTAATTGAGCCATCTTTTAGGAAGATTTCATATACAGTCCCTGTATACATTGTGAGTCCTCTTGCTAAAAACGGATTGAATATCGTATTTTCATTTATTCCAAGAGCGATTAAATATTGCTGTAATTGTTGCAATTCGTTTACTCCATCGGCAACGAGTTGGTTATTGAAAGCTTCTTTAAAGTCAACAATTGTAAGCTTTAGACAAGATAATACAGTATTACATATTGTATCAGCCATTTCTTCAGAAATGCCGCGCTCTAATACATCTTTTCGTACACCATCAATCCCAATCTTTTCGATTTTATCTAATGATAAAATGACGTCACTCGTTAACTCAGTAGGGATGTTAATAGACTCGAGAATACCGTTTAATAATTTTCGGTTGTTATATTGGATCGTTATTTCTAAGTTTAACGTTCGGAACAGTTCAAACGCCATGCTCATAAGTTCAGCTTCTGCCATGACAGACTCAACACCGACAATATCAACGTCGCATTGTATAAATTCACGAAATCTTCCTTGTTTAATTGGCCCATCTCGAAACACTTTCCCGATTTCATACCGTTTAAAAGGAAGGCGGATGTTCGGATTCATTGCCACAACTTTTGCGAATGGAATTGTCAAATCGTAACGTAAGGCAAGTTCGCGTTTTCCTTGATCTTGAAGCGTATATATTTCTTTTAATATTTCATCGCCACCGCCGTACTTGTATGACATAAGCTCATACATATTTAACGTCGGAGTTTCTAACGGTTTACATCCGTATCGTTCAAACGTGTCTTCGCACGCTCTTTTAATTTTATTTCGCAGCACTTGTTCTTCTGGTAAATAGTCTTTCGTTCCCTTTACATTTTTCATTTCCATCATAATCACTCCTTTTTAAATTAAAAAAAGCTATGCAGGTATAAAAATACCCACATAGCTTTATGAACGCTTCGTGGGTAAACAGGAAAAGCCCTGTACCCACGAAGAAAAATTTTTCTTCGGATACACGGCGTTACGTATGATGATGAAGTTGGAAAGACGTATTAAAATTTTGCATTAGAAATCTCTCCTTAACATAAGTTTTTCAAAATTATATCAGATGATTTTTGAATTATCAATATTTTTAGTTTTGAAATATACGTGAAGTTATGTAGGAGAAATGGAAAAGGGTGTATAATAAAACTTAATAATATGAAATAACCTTTTAAGGAGATCACTATGAAAAAAGATAAAACAAATGCGATGCGAATATTAGATAAAGAAAAAATTGAATATTCGATGATGTCATATGATCCAGATGATGGGAAAATTGATGGCGTATCAGTAGCCGAGAAAATTGGACGAGAAGTGAGAGAAGTATATAAAACGTTAATTGCTCAAGGAAATAGTAAAAATTATCATGTCTTTATTATTCCAGTAGATGAGGAATTAAATTTAAAAGCTGCCGCAAAAGCAGTAAGTGAAAAGAAAATTGAAATGATTCCCGTAAAAGATATTACGAAAGTATCAGGATATATTCGCGGCGGTTGTTCACCAGTCGGAATGAAAAAGTTGTTTTCTACATGTATCGATGAAAGCGCCCAATCGCTTGAAACGATCATTGTAAGCGGCGGGAAAATCGGTATCCAAATTGAGCTTAAAGTGGATGACTTAGCGAAAGTGACGAGAGCGCAGTTTGGTGAGGTAACGAAGTAAACATACATAGGAAAAGAAATTCTAGTTTTATTAAATTTAGATAAAGATTTATAGGATAATTAGTCCATTATGAGGGCGGATTATCCTTTTTATTTACGTAATAAAACGTTATGTTAACCGACTATGTATACAGTATTCAACCGAAAACAAACAACATATCAACTCTCTGAAATGGTAAAATAGGGAAAAGGGCATTCTGAATAATACCTTTAGAAACCACTATTTATCACATAGGGGTTTTCAAAAAAAGTAAAGGGGGGGGATAAATGAAATATATTAATGGATTGTACATATCACTTATATTGATGATGTTCATTAATTTACTTAATTTCACAATTTTTGATAATAAATACTCAGGGATAACAATGTATCTTTCTTCCGTTATATTCATAATTGGGAGCGCATTTTTCGGAAGTGCAAAACGGCTTAAAATGAGTGAGAAAAAATAAACCATTTAGGAGGTGATAATCATTAATGAAACAACAAGAGCAAGTTATCTTACGTGAGGTTCAGCGATCCCCAATTTGGGTATGGATACTCATATTAGGGATCGCCATGCTGATGTGGTATGGATTTATTCAACAAATTATTCTTGATATCCCGTTTGGAGATAAACCAGCTCCTAATGGTGTATTAATTGTTATATGGTTGTTTTTCGGGATTGCCTTTCCTGTATTAATGCTTGGAGTATTGAAACTGATCATTGAGGTCCGTGAAAAAGGTCTTTATGTCCGCTTTGTTCCTTTTCATTTTCAATATAAGCAGTACCTTTTCAAAGATATACATCATTATGAATGCATTACTTACAGTCCTATAAAACGATTTGGAGGATGGGGAATTCGTTTTAATCTTAAGAATGAAAAAGCCTATAACATGAATGGAAATAAAGGTATAGAGTTAAAGTTGCAATATAACACAGTAGTAATCGGCACTCAAAAATCAGACGAATTAAAAAAAGCACTGGACTCAGTACAAAAAGTATAATGAAAATTAAACTTTAATAAACGGGCACAATTCAACAATTTCTACTAGGTATACCTACTTTAAAAACAACTTGAATTTACTTCCAATATCGAAAATTATGTAAATAAGCTGTTCACTGGATTCCCATAGAAAACTGTGATGAGATGAAATGTTTGATTTTGAAGCACTTCAAAATCTTAGCTAGATGGCTATGTAGCGGTACCAACATTAAAAAGGCAGGAATATATCAAATATGTTCCTGCCTTTGATTTTAGACAGATGTTTCCTAACAGTTGATTTTGTAAATGAAAGTCGAATTTAAATCCATATTTTGTGTGAAATATAAAACATATAATAAAAGTATGAGGTGATACAGTGAGAGAGATTCATATTCATAAAATCATTGCGAATAAGAGAAAAGAAAAGGGAATTACGCAGGAAGAGTTAGCGGCGTATATCGGTATTACGAAGGCATCTGTTTCCAAATGGGAGACGGGACAGAGTTATCCAGATATAACATTTTTACCACTGTTAGCATCATACTTTAACATTAGTATAGATGAACTAATTAGTTATACACCGCAAATGAAACAGGAAGATATTAAAAATTTATATCATAGACTCGCAGAAGCTTTTAGTGAAAAACCGTTTGATGAAGTGATGATAGAGTGCAGAGGAATAATCAAAAAATATTATTCTTGTTTTCCATTATTACTTCAAATGGGACTACTTTTTATTAATCACCATATGTTAACGGAGGATACGGATAAAAGAATTGAAATGTTAGAAGAGGCAATGCATCTCTTTAGCAGGGTACAGGAAGAAAGTGGCGATGTTTCTCTTGTGAAAGAGGCGGTATCGTTTCAAGCAACTTGCTATCTTATACTCAATAGACCGAATGAGGTGCTTCAATTACTTGGCGAAACGATACGTCCTAACGTCCCAGCGGAAGATTTAATCGCACAGGCGTATCAAATGCTTGGAAATACTGAAAAAGCGAATGAAATAATGCAAATTAGTATGTACCAACATTTAATACAACTTGTTGCGACAATACCGAATTATGTAGTAGTAAATGCCTCAAGCGCTGAAAAAGTAGAGGTAATTTTAAATAGAGCTTTCATGTTAATAGATATATATGAAATAGAAACATTACATCCCAATATGACTTTAAAAGTATACTATGCTGCTGCACAAGTATATTGTATGCAAGGGAATTTTGAAAGAGCATTAGAAATGTTACGGAAATATGCAGCGGTTTGTGCGGCGAGCTTTACAGTAAATAGTCTACATTTACATGGAGATTCCTATTTTGATGCGATTGATGGATGGTTTGCAGAGTTTCCACTTGGTGCTAAAACAGTTAGAAATGAAGAGATTATAAAGCGAAGTATGTTACAAAGTATTGCAGAGAATCCAGTTTTCGCTCCGATGAAAGATGTAAGAGAGTACAAAAATATAATAGCGAGTTTGAAATTCAAATTAGATATAACTGAATAAAAGGAGGGTTCATATAATGACCTTTGACGAATATGAAGTAGCGATAAAGAGGGAATTAACTTTGCTAGGTACGATTACTAAACCGAAAGCCGACGGGAAGTATGCAGCGGTTGTCATTATCGCTGGATCTGGAGAGATTGATCGTGATGGAACGATAGTACCGCTAAAGCTTGAGTCGAACATATATAAAGATTTAGCACATGTATTGGCGAGGCTTGGGGTAGTGACGCTCCGCTTTGATAAGCGCGGAGTAGGAAAGAGTGACGGAGATATCATGAAGACTGGAATGTGGGATTTAGTTAGTGATATAGAGTCTACGATTACGTATTTAAAAGAACAGCCATTTGTTGATCCAGAAAATATCATTTTAGCTGGTCATAGTGAAGGATGTATGTTGGCAACAGTAGTAAATGCAAGAAGACCAGTTAATGGGCTTATCCTTCTTACAGGGGCTGCGGAATCATTAGAAGAGGCTATGAAAAGACAAAGAGAAATTGCATATAAAGAACTAAAAGAGCAGAAAGGAATAAAAGGAAAACTAATGCGTCTTCTCAATGTGGAGAAACGTGGAGAAAAGCAGATGGAAAAAATAAAAGAGAAAATGATGAACACAGAAAAAGATACGATTAAAGTTGGTTTTAAACCGATGAATGCAAAGTGGTTTAGAGAGCATTTTCAGCATGACATCTATAAAGACTTACAACAAGTAACATGTCCAGTACTAGCTATTGCTGGTGATAAAGATATTCAGGCTGACCCTGAAAGAGCGAAGCGGATCGGTGATTATGTGAAGGGTGATTCTGCAGTACATGTAATCAAAGATATGGATCATAGTTTAAAAAGTTTTGAGGGGGAGTTCAAAGCTTTAGATTTTAAAAAGAATTATGAAAAAGGAGCGAGAAAGTCCCTTCATCCAGAGCTGGAAGAAATAATTGTGAATTGGATGGATACGCATTTTATCTCGCAACATGCGGGTAGAAAGATTTTCGGCTCAATATTAGGCGAAAGTGAGGAAGTTGGAAGGAAGAGTAATTGTCTGTAAAAAAACGGTTGTTGTAGATTGATTTAGTTTAGTATATGAATTTATTTTTTACGAATTCATTCATTATAAAATGTTCGTTTTTATTAATTATCGCAATAAAAACGAACATTTTTTTATTTTAAATAAATTGGGTAATTAGATTATAACATTAATGTGTATGATTGAATATCATAATAATATAATGGAGGTGATGTTATATGGCTCTTACTACAGGCCCAATTGAAAACGTAGGTAATCAACCTGCTAATGCAAATAGAGTTAGGGTGAAGATCCTTAACCGTACTGCTGGCCCACTTACTGGAGTAGCTAGAGTTTTTAGACTTGACGGTTCAATAGTATTAATTGAACAGGTAAACTTTAATGTGAATTCTAATGCTTCTACTATTACAACTCTAAGTTTAGTTCATCCTGCTTTTGGACAAGCACTTGAATATGAAGTTCAAATTGTTCCTAATCAACCTGGTGGACTATATAGTGTTTATGGGCTAACAGCTGAAAGTGTTATCATTACTGCACAACGTGTTGTGAACGCAGAATTAACACAGTTTCTTTAATTAAAATAGATTGGTGCCTATATGGTATCCAATCTATTTTTGTACTTATTCTTCAGAGGAAGAAGGGCTTTACACAAAAATAAAGACAGTTATGGAAAAAGGAAAAGTCGAACTATCATCTTGATTTTTATTATTTCTGTCTTAGACCGTATCTGTTTTGTTGCACGGTTTTCTTTGAATGCTTTTTATTCAAACTGTTTTTTTTAAGTATTTATCAAATATGCATTATTGCATAAATAAATTTAAATTTATAAGTTAATATTAAACTACTTTTTAATTGTAAAGAATATTTTAATAATCTTTACGGGAGAAGGATATTTCTTGTGAAAAGTAAAATTGTTTGGAAAGTAGATAAACAAAAAGTTTGGAAATGATATAAACTCAATAGAGTTTTGTATTAAATAAAAAGAAAAGGGTGGGTATGGGTTTCTAAAAGTTTTGGGGGGAGAAAGCATTTTTTAGTTAGTAGCTTCAAATTATATTTTAAAGGGGAATGGGTATATGAAGTTTCGAAATACAAAGATTGCTATGGTTACACTATCTTCATTTTTTATTTTAGGTTCTGCATCTCTATCATTCACAGATACTATACACGGTGAAGTAGCTCCTGCATCAGCACAAGAGATTATTGTAAAAAGTTATGACGATACATATTATAATAATGCAATAGGAAAAACGGGGTTAGAATTAAAGAAGGAACTGCATAATATTATTGATAATCATACAAAGTTATCATACAGTGCGGTTTGGGAAGCACTAAGAGATACTGATGAAGATCCAAATAATAAAAATAATGTGATACTCTTATATACTGGTCGTTCGCAAGGGAAGCTTACGAATGGATCAGGAGTAAATAACTGGAACCGAGAGCATGTTTGGGCAAAATCTCACGGTGACTTTGGAACGACTGCAGGACCTGGAACAGATCTACATCATTTAAGAGCGACGGATGTATCTGTAAATAGTTCACGTGGAAATCTAGATTTTGATAATGGTGGTGTGAATCATTCTGAAGCGACAGAGTGTAAATATGATAGTGATTCTTGGGAACCTCGTGATAGTGTAAAAGGAGATATCGCTAGAATGCTGTTTTATATGGCTGTTCGTTACGAGGGAGACAACGGCGAAATAGATTTAGAACTAAATGAAAAAGTGAATAACAATAAAGATCCATACATGGGGAAACTATCTGTCTTATTAAAATGGAATGAACAAGACCCGGTCGATGATTTAGAGCGAAAGCGTAATGAAGTGATTTTTACAAAATATCAACATAACCGCAATCCTTTTATTGATCATCCTGAATGGGTAAATAAAATCTGGAACTAAGATTTTTAAAGGTATTATAGTTTGATAAAAGGGATTGATCATTATGATCAATCCCTTCTTATATTTTTACTAGAATAAATGATTTTAATAGGACTAGTGAGGGAAATAGAATAGATATTTATATGGAACGATAGTACTTATTTATCTAGTTAAGTATTTAGTAAGGTCCCCACTCAATATTCACCCCAACAATAAGAAAAACAAGTCCAATGATAAACCAAATGAGTGCAAGTGGAGCCATGAAACGAATCCATTTTCCATAAGAAATCCCGCTCGCTGCGAGAACGCCCATTAAAACACCAGAAGTTGGATTTAAGCAGTTTACTACACCTTCTCCAAGCATAACAGCTTGTACTGTAACTTGGCGTGTAATGTGCATGAAATCAGCTAATGAAGCTAATATCGGAATGAAAATAACCGATTCTCCTGTCCCGGATGAAATGAGGAAATGTAATGCGGCACTACTCACATACATGCCGATAACACCAAATACAGGGCTTTGTCCTTCGAGAGCTTGTGCGAGTTGGTTAACGATTGTATCAAGTAATTTGCCTTGTTCTAAAATGACTGAAATACAGCGAGCCATTCCGACGATTAAAGCACCGTAGATAAGATTTTGGCAGCCAGTTAGAAAAGTGGATGCGATATCGTTTGCTTTCATGCCACCTATTATTCCTGCTGTAATTGCAATGAAAATAAAAGTAGCGGTCATTTCTGCGTCCGTCCAATGTAGACGAAAAGCGCCTATTAAAAATGCAATTAATGATAAAGCTGAAACGAGTAAAATTAATTTATGACGTATCGTCCAAGGGACTTCTTTTTTCTCTGTTTCTTTTTCGCTTGAAAGAGCGTTACTAGGAAACCAGTTGTCGCCAAGGATGCTTCCTTTATTTGATTTTTTCAAGCGTTTTACATACCAATTTATATAAAGGATAGTGGCAAGTAAAAAAGATATATAGATTGCGGTGCGTAAACCAATCCCGGAAAACATCGGAAGTTCTGCGATCTTTTGTGAAATGCCTAAAGGTGAGGGAGATAAAATAGTAGCATTAAAACCAGCATAAGTACCTAAATAAATAATTGCTACACCGACGATAGCGTCCCATTTTAACGTGCGTGCAACGATGATGCCGATGGGGATAAAACCGATAACTGAGTTAACGATAATACCAGTCGTTCCAAGAATAGAAAAAAGCGCAGCAACTATACAAATGAAAAGTAATTGCTGATTACGAAATTTGTTAATAACATGATAGATTAAACCGTCAAGAGCACCTGTTTTTTCAAGAATTGCAATGGCTCCACCTGTAAATAAAATTAGAAAGATAATAGGAGCAGCAAGTGTCATTCCTTTTTCAATAGCGGTAAAAAAAGAAACAAATCCTACGGGTGATTGCGGAACAGAATGGTAGCTACCTGGTATTGTCGTTGTAACGGTCCCGTTTGTAACCCTTTTAAATTCTCCAGCAGGAACGAAGTACGTAGCAATGGCGCAAAGTAAGGCAATAAAAAATAGTAGTACGTACGCATCAGGCATTTTAAACTTTGGTTTACTAGGTTGTTTTTTTGCCTCAGTTTGTATTTGCATAAAATCCCTCCTTCTTCACTTGGTTAATTTTTAATATTCTGAATTTAATCTGTGAAATAGATTATAATAAAGCTAGCTTCTTAAGGCAATAGTTTTTGTATCCTTTCCCGTACATACAAATTATTGCAATATTAGACAGGGAAACGATAATAAGCCAAGAATATGTTATGTAGAAAGAAAAAGGAAAAGAGGGAACAAGATGTGGAAAACTACTGATCTATGTGATGAATTTGAAAAGGAATTACAAATATGTCGCCAGTCTTTTCGGTCTTTTGGGAAGAAAGAACAATTCCACGGGAAAATTGCAACTGTAAAAGTGAAAGATGATAATGTACTAGTGAAGGAAGGATTGCAAACATTACCAGAAGGAACAGTATTAGTTGTTGATGGCGGAGCGTCTACGAATTGTGCTTTACTCGGTGATAATTTGGCAGCTATTGCGGAAGAAAGAAAGCTAGCAGGAATTATTGTGAATGGGTATGTTCGTGATTCTAGTGAACTAAAGAATATTAATATTGGTATTTTAGCGTTAGGAACGATGCCAAATAGAAGTGTGAAAGAAGGAAAAGGAGAACGAAATATTTCATTGCACTTTGGACAAGTAGAATGGAATCCAAATGAATATGTCTATGCGGATGAAGATGGCGTCATTATTAGTGAAAAGAGTTTACATAGTTAAGAGTTAATAAGTTATTATTCTTAGAAAATAAATCCGATAAAGCATGGACAAAATTCTTTGTCAATAGTAAAATAATACAGAAATTTAAAATTTACAGAATGTATAGGTTTATCGTTTTACGATAACTTAAATGGGAGTAAGTTGTGCCAAGAAAAGTGAATGTTATCACAATGATACGTTCATAAACAAAATTATTTTTCCTATACAAATATAGCCGCGAATGATGCGGGTAGGAGGTGTTGTACATTTTTGTTCGACACTTACAAAAAGAGAGTGTCAATCGCACGCCCTTGAAGGGCCTTTTTTTGTGTAAATGGTAGTAAGGGAGGAAATTTTGGGATGGCAATGTTGAAAAAATGGCTGCTTACGTCGTTAATGGCAGTGACACTTGTATTTGTTTCTTTTGCGAATACAGTACATATTACGTTTGCTGAAGGAAATACAGCAAAACTTGCAATTATTGGGGAATCACAAAAAGGCATTATGTTATGTCCGAAAGAAGAGCAAATTAAAGATGGGGAAACAGCTTTAAGTTTGCTGCAAAGGGTCATGGGGGACAAGGTAGAATCTGAAACGATGTCGTTTGGAACATATGTAAAAGGCATCGATGGTTTAATGGCCGGGGCTACAAGTGCTTGGCTGTATGATGTAAATGATCAGTCTGCAGAAGTCGGAGCAGATAGTTATAAATTAAAATCTGGAGACGTTGTTGTCTTTCGTTTTGTTTCAGACTGGAGCAATATAAGCCAGGAAACATTGAAAGAAACGTTAGATAAGTTCGGAACGTGTAAAACAGAAGAACCAAAACCAGAAGGCGAAAATGGTAAACCGACAGTCGAGCCAAAACCAGAAGGTGAAAATGGTAAGCCGACAGTCGAGCCAAAACCGGAAGGTGAAAATGGCAAACCGACAGTCGAGCCAAAACCGGAAGGTGAAAATGGTAAACCGACAGTCGAGCCAAAACCGGAAGGTGAAAATGGTAAACCGAAAGTTGATCCAAAACCAGAAGGTGAAAATGGTAAAAAACCAGAACAACCAAAGCAAGAGAATGTTCAAATTCCAGCGAAGCAATTAGAGGAAGCAATCTCAAAAACATCTGACAAGATGTTACAAGATGGAATCGAAAGTGATTGGGTAGCTGTAGCGCTTTCTCGTTCTGGAAAGAATGTGCCAATTGAGGCAAAATTAAATTATGTTAAGTCAGTAACTGAAAAAGTAGAAAAGCGCATTAATCGTTTTTCAGCGACAGATTTAGCTAGAACGATTATAATGATGAATGCAATGAGTGCAGACCCTAAAAATGTAGGTGGACATAATTTAGTTCAAAAATTGTATGAGTCAGATAAAGTGAATTCTGTTACAGGTTATGCATTTGCTTTACTTGCATTTGATACGAAGAAGTATGAGATTCCAGTTGAATCAAAATGGAACAGAGTTGCTCTAGTGGAAGCACTGTTAAATAATCAGCATTCAGACGGTGGATGGACTTATAATAGTTCAGGTAGTAAAGATAGTGCTAGTAGCGTTGATGTAACAGGTATGGTTTTATCAGCATTAGCTCCTTATCAAGAGCGATCAGATGTGAAACCAGCTATACAAAAAGCTGTTGCGTATTTATATAACGAACAGCTGCAAAATGGCGGTTTTTCAGCTGATGGACAAGAAAATTCAAATAGTACTGCGCAAGCAATTATTGGATTATCGCTTGTTAAAGATGTAGATCAAAATCGTCTTCATAAGGCAATGCAAAACCTATTATCATATCAACTTTCAAATGGTGAATTTAAATGGTTACCAAGTGATCAAAATGGTAACGGAATGGCTACAGAACAGGCTCTTTTAGCATTACTTCAATTTAAGGAAATGGGAAAATCTATTTATGATTGGTCTAATGTAGACGCTGGTGATGTAATTAAGCCAAAACCGATTGAAGAGCCAGAAAAGGTCGTTGAACCAGAAAATAATGTAGTAGAAAAAGAAGTTACTGAAGAACCGAAAGAACAAAAACAAGTACAACAAGAAACAAAAGATGAAAATCTAAAAGTAGTTGTAGATAACGAATCGGTTAAGAATAAAAAAATCGGAAACGGTAACAGTCTACCAAAAACAGGAGCATCTTCTCATAGTGCAGCAACAGAAGTAGGTATGGGTGTATTATGTATTGCTTCTGCATATGTATTATGGAGACGTAAAGCAGCTTAACAAAAAATTAGGAGCAATTATTTGCTCCTAATTTTCGTATGAAAGGTGAGATATAGGATGAGTAAGGTGAAATGGTTCATTTCTTTACTGCTTTCGCTCGGGCTACTTGCCGGATGTGAAGAGGCAGCTGTAAAGCCTGAGAAGAAGGTAGAACCGAAGCAAGAAGAGGTAGCGAAACAAGAAGAACAAAAAAATGAAGCGAAGCCGGAAGAAAAAACAGAAGAAAAGCAAGCTGAATCAGAGCAAAAGCAGCAAGAAGAACAGAAAGAGAAACAAGAACAAAAAGTAGAAGAGAAGCCGAAAGAGGAAAAGCCGCAGGCACAACCAGAGGTAAAGAAAGAAGAGAAACAACAGGAACAACCGAAAGAGCAACCTGCTGTAAATAAGCAACCAGAGCAGCAACAAGTACAAGAAGAGAAACAACAACCGAAAGCACCAGAAGTAAAAGAAGAAGCAAAGGTTGTGAATCAGCCGAAAGAAACACCGAAGCAGGAGCAAAAGAAAAAGCCAGAAGAGAACAATAGTGTACCAGCTCCACCAACACCGGTACCACCACCAAACCCAGTGCCACCACCAGTACCACCAGTACCTAAAGCAAAACAAGTAACAATCTCGGTAAAAGGAAATAACGGATATATAATGGGTGCGAAAAAGATGGATGTACAAGATGGCGATACTGTGTATAAAGTATTACAACGTACAGGATTAGATGTTGATGCAAGCGGATCTAGAGATAGTATTTATGTAAAAGGTATTAATGATTTATATGAAAAAGATATTGCGGATACTAGTGGATGGAAATATCGTGTGAACGGTGCTTTTCCAAACCATAGTGCTGGTGTAGCTACGGTAAAACCAGGAGATACAATTGAGTGGGTATACGTATTACAATAAGAAAGGCATTCGGTAAAGGGCTATGAAAATAAGTTTTTCTTCTTTACATCCTTTTGTGAATTTTTTCTATTATATCGGGGTGATGATACTATGTATGATGTGTCTTCATCCTCTTTTTTTAATTGGAGCAATAGTATTAATTATTATGTTAAATGTGATGCAAGGAAATAGCGAAAAGATAAGAAAGATGCTACCGAGCACAATTGTTTTCTTCTTTATGGTAATTTTATTTAATTCGTTATTAACGCATAGAGGTCGAACTACGTTATTTTGGTTAGGTGATAGCCGTATTAAGCTTGAGGCGATTATGTTTGGAATAGTAATGGGGTTATTACTAGTTGCAGTTATGTTTACGTTTGCGTCATACAATGATATTATTTCCAGTCATAAATTTTTATATTTGTTTTCAAGAATTTCACCGAAAGTTGCATTGTTAACGATGATTACAGTGAGATTTGTTCCTTTGTTTATAAGGCGATTAAAGAAAATCACACTCGTTCAAAAGACGAAAGGTGTGCAGGTAGATTCAGGTTCGATAATTGAACGCGTCAAAAATGGTATGCAATTGCTGCAAGTATTATTAATTTGTTCATTAGAAGATGCACTGCAAACGGCAGATTCTATGCAAGCTCGTGGATTTGGTGTAACGAAGCGTACGACGTATATTCGCTATAGAATGGAAAGGCGTGACTGGTATACGCTCAGTTATTTAATCATTCTATTTATAGCTGCTATTATATGTAGTAATTATGGCGGAGGGAAATTAATTATTTATCCGAAAGTCGAATCGATTCTATTTCAACAATACGACGGGATGATGTTTGTCGTATTTACGATGTTTATTAGTTTACCAATCATAATGGAAGGGAGAGAATGGATATGGTGGCGCATGCAGAAATAAACAATTTATCATTTGTATATGCTGATGAAAACGAATATGCGTTACAGCATATTTCTCTTTCTGTTCAAAAAGGTGAGTTTATTGCACTTGCTGGAGGATCGGGATCTGGGAAGACGACTTTATTAAAACATTTTAAAAAGGAGTTACTTCCAATTGGTACGCGTTCTGGGGATACATATTATGATGGTACTTTATTAGAAAATATACCTGATTTGTTATCTGCTCAAGAAATTGGTATGGTATTTCAAAATCCAGAAAATCAACTCGTAATGGATACAGTTATTCAAGAATTAGCATTTTCTTTAGAAAATATTGGGTTACCATCACATATTATTCAAAAACGAATAGCAGAGCTCATTAGCTTCTTAGGATTTCAAGATTTATTGCACCAATCTGTTCATACGTTATCTGGCGGACAAAAGCAACTTGTTAATTTAGCTGCGGTATTAGTTATGCAGCCAAAGTTATTATTATTAGATGAACCGACAGCACAATTAGATCCAATTGCTGCAAAAGAGTTTTTAGGATTATTAAAACGGATTAATGAAGAACTTGGAATTACGATTGTTTTAAGTGAACATCGTTTAGATGAAGTGATACCACTTGCAACGCGCGTGATTTGTATGAATAACGGCCGAATCGCGTATGACGGTAGTCCGAAAGCGGTTGTAGCGAACATGTGGGAAGTAGAAAAGTTCCGTCCATTTATTCCGCAAATTCCAAGATTGTTTTTAGAGTGGAATGCGAAAGATATTCCGTTTACAGTGCGAGAAGCACAAATGAAAATGAATGATTTTTCAGCGATATCATATGTAAATGAGCCAATAGCACAAAGTGAAAAGCAAGAAGTCATTTTAAGTGCCGAGCATATTTCGTTTCAATATGAAAAAAATAGTCCGCTTATTTTACGAGATTTAACTGTATCGATTGAAAAAGGAAAATGGGTAGCTCTCGTTGGAAAGAATGGGACAGGGAAGTCTACACTGTTAACGCTTTTAGCTGGATTGCAAAAAGTGAGAAGAGGGAAAGTAAAGTGGAATGGGAAAGTGATACATAAAATTGATTCGAAAGAACGATTTAAAAGTATTGGGTATGTATCGCAGCATCCATATTATCATTTTACATTTGATACAGTGTGGGATGAGGTGTATGAACGTGCACGTGAATTATACGGAGAACAAGGAAAAGAAATAGCAGAAGATACGCTAAAACAGTTTTGGTTGTACTCGCTTAAAGAACGCCATCCGCACGATTGTAGCGGAGGAGAGCAACAATTACTTGCGTTATGTACGACATTATTATCAAAGCCAACTTTATTATTACTGGATGAACCGACAAAGGGGCTAGATCCGTGGAAGAAAGAAAGAGTAGGAGAGCTATTTAGGAAGCTACAAAAAGAAGGTACAACAATTGTAATGGCAACGCATGATATTGAGTTTGCAGCGAAATACGTGGATCAATGTATGATGTTATTTGATGGAGCAGTTATTATGAATGATGCACCGAAAGAATTTTTTAGTGGTAACTTCTTTTATACAACATCTATTAATCGATTCATTCGAAAAGAATTACCATATGCATTAACGTGGGAGGATGTGTACGAAGCGTGTCCAAACGATATGTTGCATTCATAATATGTATTTTTGCAGTAATAATAGGCACATTACTCTTTACTACACTTATTATGGACGGTTATTACATGTTAAGTAGTTTGTTTTTATTAGTTGTTATTATGTTACCTTTCTATATCCGTTTTGAAAGGAAGGCGTTTGTTTCACGTGAAATTGTTCTCGTTGCTGTATTAGCGGCAATTGCAGCAGTTAGCCGCGTACCATTTTCTATTTTACCGAGTGTACAACCAACTTCTTTTGTTATTATCGTTTCTGCAATTGTGTTTGGAAGTGAAGCGGGTTTTATGATCGGTGCAACAGCAGCGATTGTGTCTAACATCTTTTTAGGGCAAGGTCCGTGGACGCCGTGGCAAATGTTTTCATGGGGTATGATTGGTTTTATAGCTGGATTATTGCGTAATACATTTTTAATGAAAAAGCTATGGGGAAGACTCCTGTACGGATTGTTTGTTGGATTTTTATTTGGCTGGATTATGAATTTCTGGGGACTTCTCGGTTTTATACGAGAGGCAACGTGGGAAACAGTCATTTCGTATTACATCGCAAGTTTTTATTTCGATTTGAGCCATGCAATTTCGAATGTTGTCTTCTTACTATTATTTAGTACTTCTTGGATTACGATTCTCACAAGATTTAAAAAGAAATACGGTATATTAGATAAGCATAACATAGCATAGAAAAGCATACTCATATAAGGTAGGGTCGCGACTTACATATTCGTTTGCCTCTTTCATGCTTCTTACATATTGTAAGGAGCATTTTTTATTGTCAAAAAATAGTCCAATATATATCCGTTACTATATAAAATTATTTGTATAATAATAGGTGAGAACTATTTTCAAAAGGGAGGTGTATAGTTAATGAAGTTAGTTATTCCGAAGCAACATGGTGCATGGGCGATGCTTGCTATACCATTTCTATTAAGTGTCATACTTGGAAAACCTACTATTTATCATATTCCATTGTTTATAGCATGGTTCTTTATCTATTTAGCCGCGTATCCATTTCTTACGTACATAAAGCAAAGAAGAAAAAAAGAATTTTTACATGCTGCCATTGTTTACTTTACTATCGCGTTCCTATTTGGGATGATTTCTTTATTATATGAGTGGCGAATTCTTTTATTCGTAATAGTAATGATTCCATTATTTATAGTGAATATGTATTACGCTCGTCAAAAAAATGAAAGAGCTCTATTAAATGATATTTGTGCGATCATTGTGTTTTGTGTTGGTGGGTTAATTAGTTATTATTTTTCAATGAAACAAATCGATCATACAGCATTATTCATTGCACTTATTTCATTCTTATACTTTTTAGGTAGTACGTTTTATGTGAAAACGATGATACGTGAGAAAAATAATCCGAAGTATCGTTTTATATCTTGCGGTTATCATATTCTATTAACAATCATTGTATTTGCAATTAATCCGTGGTGCACCCTTATTTTTATACCAAGTGTCATTCGAGCCATTATATTGTATGGCAAAAAAATTTCTATTATAAAAGTAGGGATTTTAGAAATTGTGAATTCTGTATATTTTTTAATCATAACGGCAATAATTATGAAGTATGCCATTTGAAAAAACTTCCCACCTTATGATGGGAAGTTTTTTCAATCTTGTTCTAAAATGTGAACGGTGTAATCGCAGCGTTGAATAGCTTGTTCGATCGCATAAAGGGATTGCTCAATACGAGCGCGATTAAAATCTTTTTCAACAGTCTGTAGTGCTTCTTCTAAACAATGTTTTGCTTCTTGTAATGATTGAAAAGAATCTTGTACATATCCGCGAGCATTTTGATGCATTTCATAATCCTCCTTGCATATTCATATATGTATAGTATGAACAGTAAAGAAGAAAATATTATTTGTTATATTTGTTTGACAATTAAAGTGGAATTACGTATAGTAAGAATTAAGTGAATATTTTCTTATCCAGAGAGGTGGAGGGACTGGCCCGATGAAACCCAGCAACCGCGATGCAGGTGCTAATTCCAGCAGAACATATTTGTTCTGGGAGATAAGACGAAGATATATACGTAACTTCTTCTTATCGGAGAGGTTTTTTTATTGCAAAAAAACCGATTACGAAAATTTATATTAAGAAGAAAGGGGTTGCGCATTACTGTGACACTCGAAAAATACGTAAAACTGCGTAGTACAGTTTATGAATATATGATAGAGCAAGATAAGCCGATATCATTGTTAGATATTCAAGAACATATCGTTTCGCATCATGAAGGAAAATTCACGAAAAAGATGTTGCATCAATTTTATTTATCAAGATTATTAGACGAACTAAAACTGGATGGGAAAATTACATTAGCTGATGAATATCTCTATGCTGAAAAAGGGGTATTGTATAAGGCGAGAAAAGGGAGCTAAGCTCTCTTTTTTTCTTAAAATAACGGAGTATGTAGAGTAAAAGACTGCTAAAGCAGCCTGATACAGGGAATGGTGTTGAGTGTGTAGTGTCAAAAATTGAATGTGCCTGAAAGAGGCAATTCATATCGGCTGCAAATGAAAAGAGACACCTTCGCCGAATAGGTGTCAGTCGTTTTGTCACGTAGACTTGCTACTTAACAGTAATTAGAATAACATGCAGGATTTTTGAAGTCAAAAGGGAATTAAAGGAAGGGGTACAATTATGTACGCTTACTTATTAAAAGATATAACGAAATGGATCCCAAAGTACATTGTAGATAAGGGATATGAATATTATGAAGATGGGCATGTAGAAGATGTTGAAATACAAGATAAAAAAGTGTTTGCTTTCGTTACTGGAAATGCAGGGAATTATGAAGTAGTTATCGATCTCGAAGATTTTTCAGAAAGTAACTGTGAGTGTCCCTATGAAAATTATTGTAAACATATGGCGGCAGTTGTTTATGATATTCAAGGTGCTGGTGAGAGTGCAGTTAAAGAGAAACTGAAAGATTTAGAAAAAGAAGAGTTACTTACTGTATTAAATCGACTGTTGCAAAGTTCGAAAAACGTACAAATTGTAGAGAAGTTATTAAAGAAGGAGAAACTTTAACGTATAGAGGGAGTTGTTATGTAGTGAATGTACTAATTGTATACGCTCACCCTAATCCTTCAAGTTTTAACGGGGCAATTTTAGAGCATGTGCAAAAAGGGCTACAGGAAACAAATCATTCAGTTACCGTACTTGATTTATACAAAGAACAATTTAATCCAGTCCTCGTATTTAATGAAGAGAAGAAAAGACGTGATTTAGTAAATGAAGAAGAAACAGCTCGGTACAGAACGTTAGTAGAAGAAGCGGATACACTTTTATTCATCTATCCAATATGGTGGTGGGGGATGCCAGCAATTTTAAAAGGATTTATCGATCGTATTTTCGTAGCTGGATTTGCTTATAAATATGAAGGGGCTCTGCCGAAAGGATTATTGCAAGGGAAAAAAGCGTGGGTTATTAATACGTTAGACTCGCCTCTATGGTACGTCGCATTGTTATATCGATCAGCAGATTGGATTATAATGAAGAGAGGTGTTTTACGTTTTTGTGGCATTCGCGATATAAAACGGTCAGTGTTTCAATCTGTGAAAACGAGTAAAGTATCAAAGCGTGAAAAATGGTTATTACAAATAGAAGAAAAGGCTCGTACATTATGAATGAAGTCGATCGTATTATAAACTGTGTTCAGTATGATGGCGAACTTTTTCGGAAGTATGTTACGTGTTTACTTCAATTGAAAAATGCAGCGATACATTTCAACAAATTCAAATAGAGTTAAGAAATGATTATTTTAATAAGAGGAATTTGTGAAAGAGAAGTTGATGAGGTAGTACGGAGAAGTAAAGAATATGAAATGCATTTTCTTCCTAAAGCGTTACAGTGGAATTTTTTGAGGGAACATCCACACCTGATCGGAAAAATTTGCGAAGATTTTTTTGCATTTGAGTCATTACATCTTACGGAGTTAGAGTGGGAGAAGATTATAAATTGCATGGGAAATAAATGATTTATTATGTAAAAAAGCTAGTATAAAACTAGCTTTTCGTTTAAATAAATAAGAAGCATAGACTAATGATAAAACCTGCATATAGTAAGTTCACAACACAAAATCCCATAATGTCACGAGCACCTAAACCAGCTATCGCTAATGCTGGTAATGCCCAGAAAGGTTGAATTAAATTCGTCCAAGCATCGCCCCATGCAATTGCCATTGCTGTTTTTGCAGCAGGTACACCAAGTTCAGCGCCAGCTGGAATCATAATTGGTGCTTGCACGGCCCATTGACCGCCTCCAGATGGAACGAAGATATTAACGATGCCAGCACTTAAAAATGTAAAGAGAGGAAAAGTCGTTTCATTTGAAATGCTAATAAAGAAATTAGAAATAGCTCCTCCAAGTGAAAGTCCTTCACTATTTGCTCCAATCATCATGCCCATAATTCCTGCGTAAAACGGAAATTGAAGTAAAATGCCAGAAGCACTTTTCGTAGAGTCTGAAAAAGCGCGAATATACTGAATCGGAGTGCGGTGGAAAATAAGTCCAGCAATTAATAACATAAAAATCACGATATCGAGAGTAAGATTAAATCCTTTCGTATAAAAGTAATTGAAAATATAAATGAGACCTAACAATCCAACGCAAAGTGTAATAATGATGCTATTTTCCATTTTTTCAGCGAATGTATTTTTTTCTACTTCTTGAGCAGCAGCTTCTTCATGGAACACGCTAGGATCTACAGTTATCGTATGTTTTTCATCTGGATGCATCGCTTTATTAATGAGAGGCATCGTAACGAGAAAAATAATAACTGGAACGAGAGCGTATGGTGAGAATAGCGTTTCTGTTATTGGAATCGCCTCTTTAATACTTCCAGCAGTCGTTTTAATTAACGTTTCACCGCCTGTTGCTAACGTAAGAGGGATAGAGGCAGAAAGACCGGCATGCCAAATGAGGAATCCAGAATAAGAAGAGGCGATTGCTAGTCTATAATCTAATCCTTCTAATTGTCTTGCTACTTCCTTTGCGTATAAAACAGATACAATAATTCCAAAGCCCCAGTTTATGTATGCACCAAGTAAACTTACAATGGAAATGGCAATAATACCTTGTCCATTCGTTTTCGGTAGTCTGGCAGCTTTCGTTAATCCTTTTTTAATAAGAGGAGCATTTGCTAAAGCAGATCCAGTCACGAGTACAAGTGCCATTTGCATAGAAAAGGCCAGGAGTCCCCAAATTCCATTCCCCCAATGATTAATCATTTCTACAGGTGTTTGTTGAGTCGCAAACATACCAAAGAAGATAACGAAAACAGTTAGTAAACATGATAAAATAAACGGTTCTGGCAAGAAGCGCTGCACTAAGGCGACGCAACCATTTGTAAAGGAACGAAACAAAATAGATCAACCTCCTTATGTATATGTATTACAATTATTCGAGGTTGTTTGAATAATACCCTTTAATATATAGAAAATTCAGATATTTATTCCGGTTGTTTTTATTTGTTGAACCGTTATTTCATTGTGTGTTGAAGTATAGTGCAACCATCTGTTTCAAACATTGCTACTCTTAAGTTACATCATGCTACTTCTCGATTCTTACGGATTTTTATAATCTATAGTAAAAATAAAGTTATAGGAGTTGAAATTATGGAGTTCTATAAAAAGCTAAAAGAAGAACGTTTAAAGCATAACTTATCACAAGAAGAACTAGCTCTTAAATTAAACATTAGCAGACAATCAATTTCTAAATGGGAGGTTGAAAAAGGCTATCCAAATATTGAAACACTTATTGCATTAAGTGATTTATTCAATATTAGCATTGACGAATTAATTAAAGGAGATGATTTCTTGAAAGACAAAATCATTAAAGAAGGAAAAATGGGGGAATTAAAAATGACAGATCAATTCAAATGGTTATATGTAGTGAGTTCAATTTTAGTAGTATTTTGGCTTTTTGTACTGCCTTGGTCCAATTTATCAGGTCTAACATTAAGCATAATTAATCTCATAGCTGTTATTTACTTTGTAATAGTCGTACACTACATCAAAAATAATAAGAAAAAATTTTTTAATTAAATTTTAAAATGAATGCCGACAGCCAGTCAGAGTATGAATATTATCCAATTGCTGTCGGCTTTAGTTAATTCAGATTTAATTTAAATTTTGATACTCGAATTGTTGAAGTAATGGTAGTATCTCCATGCCTATCAAGTTAAAACCTTATACCAACCCCAGAACGGAATTTTTGTACAATTTTTTTGTTGTTTAGCAATCAGTCCAGATTGTTGAATAAAATGTGTTGAAATCAAATAAATAAGTCATTTAGGAGGTGGAATTGCTAATGAAGCAACAAGAACAAGTTATCTTTCGTGAGGTTCAGCGGCCACAACAAATTTGGATATGGATACTCATATTAGGGATCGCCATACTGATGTGGTATGGATTTATTCAACAAATTATCTTTGATATTCCGTTTGGAGATAAACCAGCTCCTAATGGTGCATTAATTGTCTTGTGGTTAGTTTTTGGGATTGCTTCTCCTATATTAATGCTTGGGGTATTGAAGCTAATCATTGAGGTTCGTGAAAAAGGTCTTTATGTTCGTTTTGTACCTTTTCATTTTCAATATAGGGAGTATCTCCTCAAAGACATACGTCACTATGAAAGTATTACTTACAGTCCGTTAAAAAGATTTGGAGGATGGGGAATTCGTTTTAATTTTAAGGGTGAAAAAGTCTATAACATGAATGGAAAGAAAGGCATAGAGTTAAAGTTGATATATAATTCAGTTGTAATAGGTACTCAAAAACCGGACGAACTAAAAAAAGCATTGGACTCGGCAAAACAGCATAATGAAAATTAAACTGTAGCAAATGAGCGCTTTAATGGAGGAGAGGTCACAAAAATAATCAAACTCTTTTATGATGGAAACATTCATTACGTGATTAGTAAATTCAAACACAATAGCCAATGTGTTACTAACGATTATTTGGATTTTATTGACACTCTTCGTAACTTTTTATTGGATTGCTAATAAAAAGTTTAATGATGAATAACCATGATGAGTATAGTAGATTTACGAATGCTTTTAAAACCTGGAATAATATAATGGATTCAAATAAAACACCGAAATAAGAAAAAGCTTCCACTACTGTGGAAGCTTTTCTAAATGATGTGCAATATCAATATACATATTTGAGTAAACTGAATGTATTTCATTACTTGGCGTAGCGTTAGAAGAGAAGTGGACAATTACCATATTTGCTTTCGGATCGATGTAAAGTGTTTGTCCGTAACTACCTAACACTTCAAAAGCACCTTGTTCATTGTAGGGAATCCACCATTGATTATGATAAGAAATGGAAGCTCCAGGGCCAATTGCAAGTTCACCTTCTTGGACATTTTTTATATCTTCAGTAATAGAAGAAGGGAGAATTTGTTTTCCGTTATATTCCCCGTTGTTTAATAGTAATTGCCCGAATCTCGCCATATCTCTAGCAGTTGCATTTAATCCAGCACTAGCTTGTTCTACTTTTGTTTCATCTGTAACGTAATACGCGTTTTCTTCCATACCAATTTGAGACCAAATTCGTTCGCTTACATTTTCAGCTAGTGATTTACCAGTAATAGTTCTAATAATCCAAGCGAGCGTTTCTGTTGATCCGTTATTGTAAGAAAAGGAAGAACCAGGCGGTGCAGTTTCTTCGGCTTCTCGTAACATATCATAAATTTTCATCGGACCGCCGTAATTTTTGCCGCGGGGTAAAATATTGCTAGCTAAATATAATTGTGCATCTTGATTTTCTAGCCCAGGCTGCTCATATCCGTGGGTCGGGTATTCTGCTGAAACTTGCATGTCCATTAATTGCTGAAGTGTCGCTTTTCCGAACGGTGTGTTTTTTAGTTCTTTTATGTAAGTGTCAGCTGTTTTTTCTAAGTCAATACGTTTTTCTTCAGAGAGAGATTGTATAATTGCCCCGGTAAAGACTTTTGCTAATGATGCCATACCATGAGGTTCATTCTGTTTATACCCATTGAAATATCGTTCGTAAACAAGTTGTCCATTATGTACAACGACAAAAGCATCCGTTTTGTTATAATCTAAAAGTTTTTTTAGAGGAGTTGTATTTCCGAATCTACGCTCCACGGCAAAATCGTCTAAGTTTTGCAATGCGGAAGGGAAGTGAGCAATTTGGTCAGGATTGTTTTTTACGTCATTAACTAAAGTGAATTCTTTCATGTGTGTGTACGACCAACGTAAGTAAGGGTCATTTAACCAGTTTTCTTTTGTCACATTATGTTTTGATGGGGTCGTTTTATTTTGTTTGAAGTAAGTAAACCCAAGCCCTGTAATTACAAATATGAATGTTAGTATAAGTAAGAGTAGGGGAGATTTTTTTAGTTTCATATATGGCCCTCCTTTTTATTTCTACTATAAGTATACGCTCGTCTTGAAGGAAATACAAAATAAGGAAAGTAAACGGGGAAGTTTACTTTCCTTATTAACGTTAAGCGGAAATTTTTCCGTCTGTAGGTTGTTTCTTGAATTTTTGTTTTCGTCCGTGTAATCCATAATATAAAAGTAAAGTGAACGCAACGATAATAGCTGCGATAAAATACATATTATGATAACTGGATTTCGCTGCGACAATACCTAAAATGAAAGAACCAAAGCCAATACCACTATCAAAGAATGAGAAGTACGTAGCTGTCGCAGAACCACGTCTATGGTTTGGAGCAGCAGAAATCGCAATCGTTTGGAAACTCGGAATTAATGTTCCGTAACCTAAACCGATTAGCATACCTGCGCCAAGGAACCAAAATGAAGTTTGTGCTTGGCTTAATATGAACATTCCGATTGTGAAAATAATGATAGCAGGGTAAACGAGTACATTTTCACCGAAGCGATCAAAAATCTTTCCTGTAAATGGACGAGAAATGACAACGACAAGTGCATATACAATGAAGAAATAACTTGCAATTTCACTTAAACCGAGTTCTTTCGCATAAATAGGAATAAAGGATAAAATACCACTATAAGAAAAGGCTAAAACAAATCCTGTAAGTGCAATCGGAATAGAAGATGGTTCGATTAAGTCTTTCCATTTCATTTTTTCACGTTTTTGTTTGCTAACAGGTGCTTCGTGCGGAATATTTACAAGTAGTCCTAATAAAAATGCAAGTAATGAAAATACGGAACAAACGATAAATAACACAGTAAACGAAAAATGAGAAATAATTGTTAAACCTAAAAAAGGACCAATTACCATCGGCAGACTCATAAATACGCCGAAATATGCAAGTGCTTCGCCTCGTCGATGAGCTGGCGCAACATCAGTTACAATCGTACCAGTGGCTGTCGTTGCCATCCCGAACCCAATACCGTGTAAGAAGCGAAGGGCAAGTAATAAGAATAAACTTTGCGCACCGAAATACATAACAGTAGCGGCTAAAAATAATGAAAGTGAAATAAATAATATTTTCTTTCTTCCTAAATCATCGAGCCATTTTCCTGTGAATGGTCTACATAAAACAGAAGAAATAAGAAACACAGTTGCAACTAAACCAATTTCCTCAGGTTTTCCTTTTAGGCCGTCTATTACATAGACAGGCAGAGTAGTCATAAGCATGTAAAATGTTAAGAAGAGAAATAGACTACTAAAACAAGTTCCGAGGAAATCCTTCGTCCAAAGTTTCTCACTTTGCATCGTCATCCCTCCAATTTAATCTAAATTTTTAATAATTTGTTGTAACACTTGAAATGCTTGATGTAAATCATCTTCATTAATACCTTCTAGCGTTTTTTCTTCGAAAGTATCAACTTCTTCTTGCCATACTGGAATCATCTTTATCGCTGTTTCGGATAAAGAAATGAGCTTCTCGCGGCGATCTTTACCTTCTGTACGAATAATCCATCCCATCGTTTCCATACGTGTTAACGTACGAGTCATCGTTGGTGATTCAACATTTAAATACTGGCACAATTCTGTTTGTGTACAAGAACCAGTTTGATTAATGCGGAAAATAACAGCCCATTGCGCACTAAATAACCCTGTTGGAGATACACGTTCATTAAATTTCTTCGTAAACTTTCGAGAAGTCTGGCTGACGATGTGAAAAAAATGTTGTTTTTCGTCCATGTATTTTGATCCTTTCAAATTAGTTACCTAGCTAACTATAGACTTTTTTATAATAATTGTCTAGTAATAGACATGTTGATTTATGTAAAAAATTCTTATAGGTTTTATGTTGCGAACGTATATTCTGCGTGCTATTCTTTAATTAAGTAAAGAATTTTCTTTCTATTAAATAGAATGGGGGAACTTGTGATGATTAAGCCTGCAACAATGGAGTTTATTTCACTATCGAACGGAGAAACGATTGCATATCAGGAAGTTGGAAGGCGAAATACAGATATTCTTGTACTCATTCACGGGAACATGACATCGTCACAACATTGGGATTTAGTTATTGAAAAGTTGCAAGATCAATACCATATTTACGCTCTTGATTTAAGAGGGTTTGGACAATCAACGTATAATCGGTCGATAGATTCATTACAAGACTTTGCAGAAGATGTAAAATTATTTATCGACGAGTTAAAGCTGGAGAAATTCTCATTAATGGGCTGGTCAATGGGCGGTGGCGTTGCGATGCAATTTACAGCGAATCACCCAACTTTTGTAGAAAAGTTAATTTTAGTAGAATCAGTAGGAATGAAAGGATACCCAATCTTTAAAAAAGATACGAATGAGCAGCCGATTGTATCAAGTTTAGTAAAGACAAAAGAAGAAATTGCGCAAGATCCAGTACAAATCGCTCCAGTATTAGACGCGATAAAAAATAGGAACAAACTATATTACCGTACAGTATGGAATCTATTAATATATACGCATAACCAACCTGAACCGGACCGTTATGAAAAGTATTTAGATGATATGTTAACGCAACGTAATTTCGTAGATGTGAATTATGCGCTCATTACATTTAATATTTCAGATGAACATAATGGGGTTGTAGAGGGAAGTAAGCAAATTCATCATATTAAAGCGCCGACACTCGTCATACAAGGTGATAGAGATTATGTCGTACCGCAAGTAGTCGGTGAGGAATTAGCGAAACATTTGCCAAATGCAGAGTTGAAGGTATTAGAAGATTGCGGTCACTCGCCGTTTATTGATTGTTTAGATGTATTTATAAAACATGTAGAGGATTGGTTAGAATAGAAATAATCCCCGAAATGAACAGTATTGCATATACTATAACATTTGTATGTTAAAGGGGAGATTATCAATGCATCAACCATTTTTCATCGCTTATGCGCCATATAATCATTACGCATATACAAAAATGATGATAAACCCGCTGTATATGCAAGTTTCGCCAGCTGTAGTTCCTTTACAAATGCAATATCCGCAGCCACCAATCGCTAACACACAGCAATACTTATATGGAACTGCATTTTATAAGAATCCGTATTTCAAGCAATTTCATAACAATGTGAAAGCGCAAGTTTGGGAAGGGTAGGAAGCTAAAAGGTCCATTCTTTTAGCTTCTTTTTTATTGTGAATATTCGTACACGCATTTGAACAAACAGTTTATAATGAAAAGTGGAAGCGTGAGAAGGAGAGGGACAGAGGATGTCAATGCGTTTTACATTTTGGATTATGGTTGGGATTGTAGCAATTTCTGGTTTATCACAAGGAATGCTCTTACCTGCCATTGCAATGATTTTTGAACAAGAAGGGGTTAGTTCAAGTATTAACGGTATTCATGCGACGGCATTATACATTGGGATATTAGTTATTTCGCCGTTTCTTGAAAAACCGATGCAAAGATTTGGAATGAAGCCAATTATCGTTATAGGTGGGTTTCTCGTTATTATTTCATTATTCTTTTTTACACAAACATTTTCGTTTTGGGTATGGTTTATCCTTAGATTTCTAGTTGGAGTCGGAGATCATATGCTGCATGTCGGAACGCAAACGTGGATCACGACAACATCAGACCCAAGTAAAATAGGGAGACAAGTATCGATATACGGTGTATTCTTCGGAATTGGTTTTGCTGTTGGTCCGTATTTAGCAAGCACTGTGCAGTACGGTCTTGCAACACCATTTATTATATCTACTATACTTTGTTTAATAGGTTGGCTTTTACTACTTCCAACAAAAAATGCATTCCCAGCGCAAGATGAAAGAGAAGTGAAGAGTGAATCATCATTTTCTCGTTATAAACAAGTTGTTGGATTAGGATGGATTGCACTGCTAGGTCCACTTGCATATGGCGTACTTGAAGCAATGTTAAACAGTAACTTACCAGTATACGCACTTCGTAAAGGATGGTCTGTTTCAGATGTATCCTTCTTGTTACCAGCATTTGCAGTTGGGGGTATTATTACACAAATTCCGCTCGGTATATTGAGTGATAAATACGGAAGGGACCGTATATTAACGTGGACGTTTAGCATAAGTACGGGCATTTTTCTACTTGCCGCCGTATTTGATCAATATTACTGGATCGTCTTTGCCTGCATGCTTTTAGCGGGTATGGTTATTGGATCGTGTTTCTCTTTAGGGCTTGGATTTATGACTGATTTATTACCGAGACACTTACTACCGGCAGGTAATATATTATCCGGAATCGCTTTTAGTTTAGGAAGTATTATGGGGCCTGTATTAGGCGGCGTATTTATAGAAAAAATACAGTATACAAGCTTTTTTATTGCGGTTATGATTATAATGGGAATTCTAGCAATGTTATATATGGTCTACATGAAGAATCAATTCGCATCAAGAAAAATAGAAAGTAGGTTAGGGCATGACAAAACAACCTAATAAAAAGAAATTTGAAGTACTAGAAAATGAAACAATTACAGACTGCTTAGCACGTATGGAACAAGAAGGCTACGCTCCGTCTCGTCGTATGGAAGAGCCGATCTTTCATGAAGTAAAGAAAGACGGCAAAACAGTAGTTGAGCCGTGCGGTAGGAAGATTGTTTTTGAAGGGAAATTGAAGTAATCCAATAACAAATTCTCTTTATCGTATAGAGCCATCCAATAGTGAAGTGCACCCCAATTGTTAGACACAGCCTAACAATTGGAGGTGCATTTTTTATGGCTAAATTTTCTTCAAAAGAAAAAATCCAAGCGGTGAAACGATATTTAGATGGTACAGAAAGTGGAAAAACAATTGCTAAATCTATAGGAGTTAACCCTAGTGTACTTCGTGAGTGGATTAGACGATATGAGTCTTCAGGTGAAAAGGCCTTTGAAAAGTGCTATACATTC